>JALYTE010000177.1 GCA_030854435.1 Acidobacteriota bacterium
CGTCCGCACTGTGCCGCAACGTCGGATTTAGCCCCAACTCATTCAGCTTCTTCTCGACCAGTGGCAGCGCCATTTTGACGACTTCGACCGGCAACGGAAAGCGCCCCAGTGTCTGGACGACCTTCGACGAATCCACGACGACGATAAAGCGCTTCGCCGCGCTGGCGACAATCTTCTCGCGCAGCAGCGCGCCGCCGCCGCCTTTGATCAGCGCCAGGCCCGGGCCAACTTCATCCGCTCCGTCGATGTAGACGTCGAGTTCCGGCAATTCGGCCAGACTCACAACGTCCATGCCCAGAGACTTGCCCAGCGCCTCGCTCGCGTCGGACGACGCCACGCAGCGGATCTTCAGGCCGGCCTGCACGCGCGCGCCGAGTTCTTCGATAAACATCCTCGCGGTCGACCCCGTGCCCAGGCCCACAGCCATGCCGTCCGTGACAAACTCCACGGCCCGCTTGGCGACTTCGCGTTTGGCTTCGTCTTGAGTCATAAGAGGGATTAGGGATTAGGGATTAGGAAAGGCGGTTTGCCTAATTCCTGTTCCCTAATCTCTGCCTTTCAGCTTCTTCGCCGCTTCAACCACATGCGCGACGGAGATGCCGAGTTTTTCCATTGCGATCGGTCCGGGGGCCGATGCGCCGAAGCGGTCGACGCCGATGGCGATGCCGTCGCGGCCAATGTACTTCCACCAGCCCATCGTGGCACCGGCTTCGAGCGAAATTTTCGGGACGCCGTGGGGAAAGATTTCCATCTTGTACGCTTCGTCCTGCTCCTCGAAAATCTTGAAGCTTGGCATTGAAACAACCGTCACGTTGATGCCCGCGCCCTTTAGCTCGACGGCGGCCTTCATCACCACTTCGACCTCGGAGCCGGTAGCGACAAGGATCAGGTCCTTGCCAAAGGCTTCGAGCACATACGCTCCCCTGGGAACGCCCGCGAACACCTTGTACTTCTCCGCGTCGAGCACCGCGAGGTCTTGCCGCGAGAGCGCCATGAAGCTCGCCGACTTGCGCTCCAGCGCGAGCTTCCAGCAGGCCGCGGTTTCGTTGGCGTCCGCAGGGCGAAAGTCGGTGAGATGCGGAATCGCGCGCAGGCTCATCAGGTGCTCGATAGGCTGGTGCGTGGGGCCGTCTTCGCCCAGGCCGATGGAGTCGTGCGTGAACACGTACAGCGAGTGCGTGCTCATCAGCGCGCCCATACGCAGCGCGGAGCGGCAGTAGTCCGAAAACGTGAAGAACGTCGAGCCAAACGGGATCAGCCCGCCGTGCGCCGCCATTCTATTGACCATCGCCATCATGCCAAACTCGCGCACGCCGAAGAAAACGTTGCGGCCAGCGGGGTCGAGATGGAAGTTCGCCGAGTTCTTGAAGATGGTCTTGGTCGACGACGTGAGATCGGCCGCGCCGCCGAAGAGTTCGGGCACAGCTTTTGCAATGGCGTTCATCACCACTTGGCCCGCGTTGCGCGTCGCGACTGGCTTGTCGGTTGGGAAGGTGGGAATATTTTTCTCCCAACCCTCGGCCAGTTTGGCTTCAAAGGTGCGTGTGTACTGCGCGCCCAACTCAGGGTAGGCCTTCTTGTACGCCTCGAACTTGTCGTCCCACGCGGCCTGCGCCTGCTTGCCCTTTGTCTTCGCCTCTAGCCAATTCTTCGCGGCCGCTTCGGGCACGTAAAAATTCTTGTCTTCAGGGAAGCCGAGGTTGCGCTTGGTCTCTTTGGTGGCTTCAGGGCCGAGCGGTTCGCCGTGGGCTTTGTTGGTCCCCGCCTTCGGGCTTCCATAACCGATCACCGTGCGCACGCGAATCAGCGAGGGCTTGGTGGTCTCGGCCTTGGCCGCAAGAATCGCTTTCTCGATTCCGACCAGGTCGTTACCGTCCTCGACCATCTGCACATGCCAGTGGTAGGCGTGAAAACGCTCCGTCACATCTTCGGTAAAGCTCAGTTCCGTCGGCCCGTCGAGCGAGATGAGGTTGTCGTCGTAAAGCACGATCAGCTTGCCCAATCGCAGGGTCCCGGCCAGCGAGCAGCACTCGTGCGATATGCCCTCCATCAGGTCGCCGTCGCCGCATAGAACGTAGGTGTGGTGATCCACCGGTGTGTGGTTCTCGTGGTTGTACACCGCAGCCAAATGCCTCTCCGCCGTGGCCATACCGCATGCCATCGCCAGCCCCTGGCCGAGCGGCCCGGTGGTCACTTCAACGCCTGGAGTTTCACCGTATTCAGGATGGCCGGGCGTGTGCGATCCCCACTGTCGAAACTGCTCCAACTGCGAAATGGGCAGGTCGTATCCGGTCAGGTGCAGCACTCCATACAGCAGCGCCGAGGCGTGGCCGTTCGAGAGCACGAAGCGGTCGCGGTCCGACCACAGCGGGTCGGCGGGGTTGTACTTCATCAGCTTGTGGTAGAGCAGGTAGGCGATGGGCGCGCACCCCAGCGGCGCGCCGGGGTGGCCGCTCTTGGCCTTTTCGACGGCGTCCACGGCGAGGAATCGGAGGGTATTGATGGACAACTGGTCTAAATCGTCCTGTGCCGTTAGTTTCGTAGAATCCGTTGTCTTGTTGTCGCTCATTAAATCCTCTCGTCTTCATCCGATGCGACTCTCCTGCGAGAAGCCCGGCTACAGGTCTCTTCATAGTAAAGCGCGCGACCAGTTTTTGTAGCGCAGTTGAAAGGCCTAACGGATTCTCCCCCTAAAATCGCGCTCGACAAGTCCAACATCCTGCATCAAAAAACCAGTTCGCAAACAGCGCGAATGGAATAGCCTTGACTGAACCGTTTTTCAAAGGAGAACATCATGAATTTCAGTACACACCTCAACTTCAACGGCAACTGCGACGAAGCGATGAAGTTTTATGAAAAGACCTTCGGCGGCAAGATCGAATTCAAGATGACGTGGGGCGAATCGCCTATGTGCAAAGAAGTCGGCGCGGATTTCCAAGACAAAATCATGCACGAGTCCATGTCGTTGGGCCATACGATGCTGATGGGCGCCGACTCGCCTCCGGGTCGCTTCCAGAAAGCTCAGGGGATTGTGGTTTCGATCAACGTCGAGACGCCCGAAGCCGCGGACCGCGTGTTCAAGTCGCTTTCCGAAGGCGGGAGCATCCAGATGCCCATCGCTGAGA
>JALYTE010000280.1 GCA_030854435.1 Acidobacteriota bacterium
GACGCGCGCAGCGGCGAAGTCCTCATGCTTGGCTTCCTCAACGAAGTGAGCTATGCGAAGACCCTTGAATCGGGCTTTGTGACCTTCTGGTCGCGCACTCGCGGAAAACTCTGGATGAAGGGCGAAACCAGCGGCAACCGTTTGCGCATCGTCTCCGCCACGACCGATTGCGACAACGATGCTCTGCTGTTCCGCGTGGAGGTCGAAGGCGATGGACTCGTATGCCACGAGGGCACTGTAAGCTGCTTCACCAAGCCCATTGGGCTTATCGCATTGGAGGCGAAGTAATGGCTTACAAGTTGAAGTTGGGCATTCCGAAGGGCAGTCTTCAGGACGCCACGATTGCGCTGTTCGAGCGCGCGGGTTGGCGCATCTACGCCAGCGGCCGCAGCTACTTTCCCACCATCGACGACGTCGAGATCGAGTGCATGTTGGTGCGCGCGCAGGAGATGGCCCGCTACGTCGAACACGGCGCGCTGGACGCCGGACTTACCGGCAACGACTGGGTGCTGGAGAACGATTCCGATGTCGAGCGCGTCACGTCGCTCACCTACTCGAAGGCCAGCCGCACACGCGTGAAGTGGGTGCTCGCGGTGCCCGAGGATTCGCCGTTTAAGACGCCTGAAGACCTCGCGGGCAAGACTATCGCCACGGAGCTCGTCGAGTTTACCAAGCGCTACTTTGCCGCGAAAAACATTCCGGTAAAAGTCGAGTTTTCCTGGGGCGCGACCGAAGTCAAGCCGCCCACGCTGGCCGACGCGATCGTCGAAGTCACCGAGACCGGAAGCTCGCTGCGCGCCAACCGCCTGCGCATCATCGAAACGCTGATGGAGTCCGAAACGCAACTCATCGCGAACCGCGCCGCGTGGACCGATCCGTGGAAGCGGGTCAAGATCGAAACCCTCGCGCTGATGCTCAACGGAGCGATGGCCGCGCAGGTGCAGGTCGGCCTTATGCTCAACGCGAAAAAGGCCAACCTCGACGCCATTCTTGCCGTCCTCCCCGCACTCAACTCGCCCACCATCTCGCATCTTAAAGACGAGCAGTGGGTCGCACTCAACACCATTCTCGACCACTCGCTGGTCCGCGATGTCATCCCGAAATTGAAAGCGGCGGGCGGGACGGGCATCGTGGAATATCCGTTGAACAAAGTCGTACTCTAATGGAAGGTCGATTGAGTCCTTGGCATTGCTCTCAGCGGCTAAAGCCGTCTTGCTTCAAATGCCTTTGTGGTGCGGCCTGAAACCGCACCCTACCGTTAATCAGAAGTCCCCTATCAGGGGGTCCCTAAGCGTTAGGAAATCCTATGAAGATCACATTTGAAATTCTCGGCATCCTCCTCCTCGTGCTCGCGGCGACCGCGGCGGTGATGTACTTTATCCAGCGCAAGCGGGAGCAAATCGCACAGCGTGATGGCATCGTCGTATACGCGACGCTCGTCTCCACCGAGCCGGTCCGTTGGATTGGCAAAAAGACCGACATGCGCAAGATCGTGATGCGTATTCAGCCTCCCGACAGCGACGCCCGCGAGGTCAGCATTCGCTCGCGCATCGAACCCGGACAGAAGTTCGTCGCCGGTGCAATGCTTCCCGTGGTCATCGACCCGAAGAACCCAGAGCGCGTGTATCCTGCAAACGCCGAATCCGCCAAGCGCATCGTCTTCACCGGCTCGCGGCAAGAGCGCCGCGCCATGCAGTCGCAGAGCCGCTCGCCCTCGCGCAGAGGGCAGCGTCCGCCTTCGGGATACCAGCCGCCCGCATCACGTCTGCGCTAGTGTCCCGTCTCAGAAGTTCACGGCATATTTTCCAAATTGAGATGGATGCCAACCGTGACAAAAAGCAGGTCCTTCGCTACGCTCAGGATGACAACTCATTTGTAATGAACTTCAGATTCAGGCCACTAGAAACACCTCTCCGTAGCAAGAAGGCCAATGAAGATTCTCAAAACATTCGGCGAGTCGCAGAGCCGCGCGGAAGCTGCCATTCAGCAGCTCGAACAGCGCGGCGCCGTCAACACGGCAAAGGTCGACGCGACCGTCCGCGCGATTCTCGCCGACGTGCGGCAGCGCGGCGATGACGCCTTGCGCGAATACGCCGAACGCTTCGACAACCTCGCCGCCGATCAACCTCTGAGCGTGACCCGCGAAGAAATGCGGGAGGCATGGGACAGCATCGGCGAAGAACTCAAAGCAGCGATGCGCCTCGCGCAAGCCAACATCCGCGCCTTCGCCGAGAAGCAGATGCCGCGCGCCTGGAGCTTTCGCCCCATTGAGGGCATGGAAGTCGGCCAGATTGTGCGACCGCTCGGCTCGGTGGGCTGCTATGTTCCGGGTGGACGTTATCCGTTGCCATCGACGCTGCTGATGACGGTGACGCCGGCGCAAGTCGCAGGTGTCGAGCGCATCGTCGTGTGCTCCCCGAAGCCCGCAAAGGAAACGCTGGCCGCGGCGCACATCGCAGGCGTCATCGAACTCTACTGCATTGGCGGATCACAAGCGATTGCAGCGCTGGCCTACGGCACGGCTTCCATTCGGCACGTCGATAAAATTGCCGGCCCCGGAAATGTTTACGTTACCGCGGCCAAGCTCGCCGTCTCGCACGACACTGGCATCGACATGTCCGCGGGCCCCACTGAGATCGTCGTTACGTCGGAATTGGGCGATTCGACAGGCATCGCCGCGGACCTTGTGGCCCAAGCCGAACACGATCCCCAAGCGTTGGCCGTACTCATCACCAGCAACGCCGACCTCGCCGAAGAAGTCGTGCTCGAAGTAAAGCGCCAGGCGCAGGGCAATACGATTGCCGAAGAGTCGCTCGCCGCGCAAGGCTTCGCGTTCGTGACGAGGACGGTCGAAGAAGCGCATGAGTTGACCAACCGTCTCGCGCCCGAACACCTCACCGTCGATGCGGGGGCGGACGTGCGCTGGGTCAAGAATGCGGGCTCGGTGTTCATCGGCCACCACACGCCGCAGTCGATGGGCGACTACATCAGCGGGCCAAACCACGTACTGCCCACGGGCCGCAACGGTCGCGTGCGCGGGGGCTTGAGCGTGCTCGACTTCGTGAAGATCATCACCGTGCAGCAGTACACTCGCGATGCGCTGCGGGAGTTTGGACCGCATACGATTGCGCTCGCCGAAGCGGAAGGTCTGGTCGGACACGCCGAGAGCGTGCGCGTGAGGATGCGATGAGCGCCGCAAAGGTCTTGGTACAACCGCGCACGGCCGTCCTCGCGATGCCTGAGTACCACCCGCCGCTTGCGGGCCGCGACGCGCTGCGCCTCGACTTCAACGAGAATACGTTCGCGCCCAGCCCGCGCGTTCTGGCTCGCCTTCAAAAGCTCACCGGCGAAGGCCTGACTATTTACCCTGAACGCCAGTCCACGGAGCGCATCGTCGCCGCGCATTTCGGCCTCCAGCCGGAAGAGGTGATGCTCACCAATGGCGTCGACGAAGCGATCCATTTGCTGGCCTGCGCGTTCCTCGATGAAGGCGATGAGGCGCTCGTCTGCACGCCCAGCTTCTTCATGTACGACGTCTCGATCAGCATGATGACCGGCGGCCTGGTGCGTGTTCAAGCGGACGATACTTTGTCTTTCCCTTTTGCGCGTTTTCTTGCCGCGATCACGCCGCGCACCAAGCTCATCATCGTGGCCTCGCCCAACAATCCCACTGGCGCAACCGTCAGCCGTGAGCATCTGCTCGAGATCGCCGCCGCCGCGCCGCAAGCGGTGTTGATGGTGGACGAAGCCTACTTCCACTTCCACGGCGAGACCACCATTGGCGACGCGGGCAAGGTCCCCAACCTGCTCGTCGCGCGCACATTCTCGAAGGCCTATGGACTTGCGAGTCTTCGCGTCGGCATGTTGATCGGCGATGCGCGGCTGCTCTCGTTCCTGCACAAAGTCAGTTCGCCGTACAACGTCAACGGCGTCGCGCTCGCGGTGCTCCCCGAAGCTCTCGCGGACGAGGACTACCTACAGTGGTACGTTGCACAAGTTCGCGAAGGCCGCGAGCGGATGCAGGCCGCGCTCGACGAACTCGGCGTGCGTTATTGGAAGAGCGCGGCGAACTTTATCTTGATGGACATCGGCAAGCGGCATAGGGAACTCGTCGTCGCGATGCGCGCACGGGACGTGCTGTTGCGCGACCGCTCCGCCGACCCCGGCTGCAAGGGCTATGTGCGGATTACCATTGGAGTCGAAGAACATGTGATGCGAGGCATCGCGGCATTGCGCGAGTCGTTGAAGGAGATTGGATGGGCGCCGAGCGAATCGGTGCTCGCGCATGGAAAGTCGGAAGGAGAGAACGAGTATGAATAAATTGAGCCCGCAGAGAAAGAAAGTTGTCGTGCTGGCGGCAGGGATGGCATGCTGGAGCGTCGGCGGCCCCATATTGGTGAAGGGCCATCCGCGCTTGACGATGGTGTGGATCGGTTTCATACTCGTCGCACTCGTGTACACGGTCGTCGAGTTCGTCAAGCTGAAGAGGCAGGAACGATGAGCGACATTGTCAATGAACTCGGCGTCGCGCCGGAGCCGCAGTCTCCCCAGCGCATCGGCGTCGTCGAACGCAACACGACCGAGACGAAGATTTCGCTGCGCCTGAACATCGACGGACAGGGTGCGTACACCGTCTCGACCGGCATCCGGTTCTTCGACCACATGCTGGAACTTTTCACGCGCCACGGCGGCTTCGACCTGCAACTGAAGTGCGTCGGCGACCTCGACGTCGACCAGCACCACACCGTCGAAGACGTCGGCATCGCGCTGGGCGAAGCTTTCGCCGATGCGCTGGGCGACAAGAAGGGCATCCTGCGCGCGGGCTACTTCGTGATGGCGATGGACGAGACGCTTGCAGTCTGCGCCGTGGATTTGTCCGGGCGCGTGGCGTATGTTGTCGACGACCAGAT
>JALYTE010000282.1 GCA_030854435.1 Acidobacteriota bacterium
CCCCTTGCAAGGCTTGGTCAAGCTCGTTGACTTGTAATGAGCACCCCTCCTTGGGAAGCCGCCTCTTCGCAAACCAAAGAGTTTCATCTCAACTCACTTTACGTATCCAGATAGTGGCATCAACGGGAAGATATGTACTCCAGATTGTTGTGTTTGACGTTTGCTCTCGCATTTCCTGTGTGGTCTTTGGCCCAGAACCAGGATGAAAAGACTCCGCCGCCGCCTCCACAGCAAGGCGGCGACTTCTCCACCGATCTGCACCCCGTGAACAAAGTGCCGGAGGGCGTCATCATCGTCAAGGGTGCGTGGTACAGCGCCAGCGACTCCACCACTCCGGTGCCGGAAGACGGCAACGTCACCAACAACATCTTCAGCGACAAGTATTTTGGGATGAGCTACGCTCTGCCCGCGGATTGGATCGAAAAATATAAAGGTCCGCCGCCCTCGCCCAGCGGTCTCTACGTACTGGCCCAGGTGAAGACCGGAGACAACTACAAAGGCCCCGCCAAAGCCAGCATGTTGATTACGGCGCAGGACATGTTCTTCAACCCGCCGCCAGCGACGACTGCCGGGGAGATGGTCAGTTACACCAAAGACCATCTCGTGGCCGACTACAAAGCGGAACTTCCGTTGACCCAGACGACCCTCGCCGGCCATCCTTTTACTTTCTTTGCCTATTGGTCGCCGGTGGCCCAGCTCCATTGGTACATAGTGGCCACCGAAATCCGTTGCCACACGGTGGAGATTGTGATTACCAGCCGCGATACCAAGGCGTTGGGAGACATGTTTCTGGACCTGAACAAGATGACGCTGACCGGACAGCCCGATCCCACTCCGGGGGCGGAGAGCAGTGCGGTTCCAGTGTGTATTAAGGACTACGCAAAACCCGAAAACATGATCACGCGGGTCCTTCCGATCTTCAGCGAGAAGAGGTTCAACGCTGTCCCTGTCCGCATCGTCATCAATGAAAAAGGCCTGGTCAAGCACATCCACTTTCTGAGCGCATATCCGGATCAGTCCAAGGCCATTACCGACGCCCTCCAACAGTGGAGATTCAAACCGTATTTGCAAGACGGGAAGCCAGCGGAGGTGGAGACGGGCATCATGTTTGGGCGATCTGCTTTCGCGCCGTCCGGCCCGGCGGTCATCACCTCGGCGACGCAATGACCTCCTTTCTCTTAGCACTCTTGAATATTCGAACGCTCTTCGGTGATCGAGCGTGGACGACATGCAGTTGGGTTGGCGGCAGGTTTGCTGCGACAGGAGGCCGGTCATCGTGAATCGCGGCAAACAATCTCGGTTGGTCTGGCTGGGGAAGACCCTTTTAGGCATCGGCCTGATGACGGCTTGCGCTTCGGTGGCGTTGGCCGCCGATACCGTCACCGGTGACGCTCGAAATCTGACCCGCGGCCAATCCGCAGCTGGGGACGAGGTCGTTCTGTTTCGACTGGATCGTTCCGGCCACGGCCGCGAGGAGCAAGCGCGCTCCCGGACAGACGCGCAGGGCGCGTTTATTTTCACCGTAAAAGACGTCAACTCGGCCTACGTGGTGCGCGTGATCCACCAGGGCGTCAACTACGATCGGCATATCGCGCTGAACAGCCCCATTGCGATCGATGTCTTCGATGCGACGGCGAAGGCCCCCGGCGTGGCCGGAAGTATTGAAGTCATTCGCATCGGGAGCCGGGGAGACTCGCTGCACGTTTCCGACATGGTGGAAATCAGAAACGCTTCCAGCCCGCCGCTGACGCAGGCGGGCAAACGCGCGTACGAAGTCTGGTTGCCCGCCCAGGCGAAGATCGATTCCGTCCTGGCCGCGGGTGCGGACAATGTCGGCGTGGCGATCCCTGCGACGCCGCTCCCGGGCGAGCCGGGACATTACGCGGTCGACTTTCCGCTGCGGCCTGGATCGACCAAGTTCGCGTTCAACTACGATCTGCCCTATCGGGACAAGACGACGTTTCGTGCCCGGAATCTCTATCCGCTGAACCTATTGACCGTGATGATTCCGCCGACCATGAGATTTGCCTCGTCGAACGCCTCTTTCAAAATCCTAGCGACTGGAGACAAGAGCTATCAAGTGGAGGCGGTCACCAATCCGAAGGCCGGCGAAAATTTCGAGTTCCAGATTTCAGGCGCGGGGACGCTGCCCCCGCTTCCCGCATCTCGCACCCCGGCGGTCGCTCCGGCGCAGGTCACCGTAGCAGCTCAACCACGGTCTATGCCGCTTGACGGCAGCGTGGCTCCGGTAGCGGCTACACGGGCTGCCCAACCGGGATCGAAGTGGTGGGTCGTGAGTGCCGGCGCCGCTTTCCTGCTCGCAGTATTTGGGCTCTGGCTTGTCAATACGCGACGCCAATCTGCCCACGCGTTGCCGACATCGGAGCTGGCAACCCCGCCTTCGACCTCGCCTGTCGAGGCGATAAAAGAAGTGCTGTTTCAGCTTGAGATGGATCGGGCACGCGGCACCATCTCGCGGGAAGACTATGCGAACTCCAAACGCGCCCTGGAAGGCATGGTCATGCGCACCATGACTTCAACCGCAACAGCCCAAGCCGCCGAGCCGACCACCAGCCTGACCTCCTGACGGCGAAGCAGCGTCTAAATGGAAGTAGCGTGGCTGGCCGTATGGCGATCGACGCGCGGAGAGTTCTTTTGGCGCGATGCGTTTGCATGATGTTCGTGGGATGTCTGATGGGCGCAGGCGCGTCGGTTGCTGCGGCACAGAAAGCCGTGCAACATAACTCTTTCGAGATTGTGACGCGCATGGAGATCGACGTCGATGGCGCGCCCAATGCCTACGGCCCGCGCGGCAAGAAGACGCTGGACTATCTCTCCAACGCCCGCTACCGGGCCAAGCCGGGCGGAGAAATTGTCGGGTATTTAACCGACGACGATCACCCAACTGTACCGATCGTTCAAGGGCCGCACGACCCTTTTCCGGGGTACTACGTTTCGACCACGCACTTCGTCGATCATGCGCGGAGGAATCGCAAAGACCCGCTGCGTTACGTCGACGCGACAAAGATCAACTACGTCGTGCTGGGCGATGAGGCCAAGCGTCGCGGCGCGCGCGTGGGCGACTTCGTTGCGGTGTATTCGCGGCGTCACAAACGCGCCGTGTATGGGATAGTCGGCGACTCGGGAAATCCGAGCGGCGAAGAAGGCTCGCTGCATTTGCTGCAAGCGCTTGGGTATGCGTTCAAGTCGGGTAAGACGGGGTCGGTGGAACGTAAAGAAATTGTGGTTCGATTTTTTCCAGGGTCGAATTCGGGGCGGCTGTTCTTTCGCTCGCAGGCATCGCTGGATGCGGCGGCGGAGAAGAGGGGATTGAGTCGCGCCTTTGTCGCGTCGTCCGCATCGAAGAGATAACAACAGGTTCCCTGCGGGTATGACAGAAAGAAAAACAAAAGCAAAAGCAGATTCCTCCGCTGCGCTGCTGAATGACACCCAAGAGACGAAGGAGAGACTATGGAATATCGTACGCTGGGCCGGTCGGGTCTGAAGGTCCCGGAGTTGTGTTTTGGGACGGGCACGTTTGGCGGGGGCAATGAGTTCTTCAAGGCCTGGGGCAACACGTCGCAGGAAGACGCCAAGAAGCTCGTCGATATTTGCATGGAGGCGGGCTGCAATTTTTTCGATACCGCCGACGTTTACTCCGACGGCGCGAGCGAGACGATGTTGGGCAAGGCCACCGCGCACCTCAAGCGCGAAGATGTTCTGCTCTCGACCAAAGCGACGTTTCGGCAGGGCCGCTTGACGGGGCCGAACGATGTGGGCAGCTCGCGCTATCACTTGACGAACGCGCTCGAAGCGTCCCTCAAGCGTCTGCATACCGACTACATCGACGTCTACCATCTGCACGCTTTCGACGCGCTGACGCCGGTAGAGGAGACGCTTAACACGCTCGACAAGATGGTGCGCGAAGGCAAGGTGCGCTATATCGCTTGCTCAAACTTTTCAGGCTGGCACCTCATGAAATCCCTCAGCGTGAGCGAGCGATATGGTTGGGCAAAGTATGTGGGCCACCAGGTTTATTACTCGTTGATTGGACGCGACTATGAGTGGGAGTTGATGCCGCTGGCGCTCGACCAGGGCGTGGGGGCGCTGGTATGGTCGCCGCTGGGTTGGGGGCGCTTGACCGGGAAGATTCGGCGCGGCCAACCGCCCCCAAAGGACTCTCGCTTGCAAAATGCGACGGTGGTGGACGCCGGGCCTAAGCCGGATGAAGAATATGTGTATCGCGTGGTCGATGCGCTCGATGCTGTTGCGGCTGAGACCGGCAAGACAGTTCCGCAGATTGCGCTGAACTGGGTGCTGCGACGACCGAGCGTTTCGACGGTGATTGTGGGCGCGCGCGATGAGAAGCAGTTGCGCGCCAACCTGGGCGCGGTGGGGTGGACGTTGACCGCGGCGCAGATTGCGGCGCTCGATGCCGCCAGCGAAACGCCTTTGGCATACCCGTACTGGCACCAGCGGCAGTTTGCTGAACGGAACCCGAAGTCTGTGTAGCGCACCGTTGCCCGGGCACCCATGACCCTGCCTGGCAGTTGCGCGAAACCTTGCGCGCGCCACGGGTTTTGAGAAGGCGAATGGTAGCGCAGCCGGTTTCGCTCGCATCGTATCGACCATGGCCATCCGGCCCGAAAGGAAGAGCTGTGCGGAGAATCCATATCGGAACGGCGGGTTGGGCGGTGCCGCGCATCCATGCTCACGCAATGGCGGCGGAGAGGTCACACCTGGAAAGATATGCAGGGGAGATGAACTGCGTCGAGATCAACTCGACGTTCTATCGGCCGCATCTGGCGAAGACGTTTGAGCGTTGGGCCGCTTCGACGCCCAACGATTTTCGTTTTGCGGTAAAGCTTTCAAAGGCGATAACGCATCAGGCAAAACTTTGTCGATGCGGGGCCGAACTGGCGGCGTTCTTCGACAACATTCGGCCACTCGGCGAAAAGCTGGGGCCGGTGCTGGTGCAGTTGCCGCCGAAGCTTGGGTTCGATGAGGGTGCTGCGCGTGAATTTTTCGAGACGCTTCGCGAGTTGTATCAGGGTGCTGTCGTCATCGAACCGCGCCACGCTTCGTGGTTTACGCCGAGTGTCAGCAGGCTGATACAGGAGTTCAAAGT
>JALYTE010000238.1 GCA_030854435.1 Acidobacteriota bacterium
ATCGATACGGGCGAGAATCGTGAATCCGTCGGCGCGTTCTGAATCGATGGCCAGACAGGCGGCGAGTCGCCGATGTCCTTCGATCAATTCGAAGGAGAACGAACTGCCAGGCGGAGCGGAGCGCACCCGGACGGGCGTGTCTTGGCCATTTTTCTCGATGCTGCCCTTAAAACGCGCAAATTTTGCGTCTTTGACGCTGAGCGACAGTTCGTGGCGATTCGCAAATTTCGTAGTTGGGGTCTGAGGCGCAACGGAACAGAAAATCCAGTTAAGCGGCGAGTTTTCGTGCCAAAGCCGTGGCGCGGCAGCCCGACGGAGTACATTCGCTCGATGAGGTCAAACGTGTTCCCCGGATACTATTTCTGGTCTCCATGATTCTTCAGATCAAGTTGCGCTTTTGCCTTGCGCCACCCTCGCGCAAGTAACCCCAGGGCCACTAAGCCAATGATCCAAATGATCCCGAGGCGCACGGCGGCTCTGGTCGAAAACTCGCCCCTTTGCGAGAGGGTGATGAGGATCAGGTACGCCAATACTATGATCCCGAGTAGAGTCGCTCCCAGCACGCGCGCCAGCGGTGATCCTCGGAACCTTGTCGGCAAATCGTTTTTGGCGTTGTTCAGGATTCCTCCGGGGACAATGGTCAAGCGGCTAGTTTTCTCTGCAGCAACCGCGACACCGTGGCGCGATGAACGCCGAATAACCTCGCTGCATCTGCGGCGGTTTTCTTTCCCTTCTTGACCAACCGCACGATTTCCAGCTGCTGCTGAGGCTTGAGTTTCGGTCGGCGGCCACCGATGCGTCCGTCTTTGCGGGCAGAGTCCAATCCCGCCTGGGTGCGCTCTTTGAGCATGGCGCGCTCGAACTCGGCGAACGAGGCGACCATTTGCATCATCATTCGGCCCGCCGGCGTCGTGGTATCGATGGCTTCGGTGAGGCTACGAAAGCCGGCCTTCTTTTCTTGGATACGTTCCATCAGCATCAGCACATCGCGTAACGATCGAGACAGCCGGTCGAGCTTCCACACGGTCACGACGTCGCTCTTGCGCAATTGCGAGAGCAGCTTGTGCAGTTCAGGCCGGTCCCATCGACCCCCGGATGCCTTCTCGTGAAAAATCACTTCGCAGCCGGCCGCCTTGAGCGCTGCGCTCTGAGCCGCAGTGTCTTGAGTGTTGGTGGAGACGCGAGCGTAGCCGATGTGCATGGTTGCGCAAAGCTGTTGCGAAGGAGTTTAATAATGCAACATAGATCCGCAACACACAAGTGCCTATTTTCCAATGAGGGGTGTGTTGTTGTGCAAACCAAGGTTTGCGCAACAACGCTCACCGCCCGGAGTTACGCATGCCGGTCAGCTTTTTGAGCCCTGCACAGCGCGAACACTACGGCCGATTTGTCGCCGATCCCTCGACCGAGGAGCTGGCTCGCTACTTCCATCTGGACGATGCCGACCGCGCCGTGATCGCCGAGAAACGCGGCGAGCACAACCGGTTGGGCTTCGCACTGCAGCTGACCACCGTCAGGTTCTTGGGAACCTTCCTGGATAATCCAACGAGCGTGCCGGCGGCGGTATTACAGTCACTCGGCAGGCAGTTGACGATCAACGCCGCTGAGAGCCTGGCCGACTATGTCCAAGCCAAGCAGCGCTTTGAGCATGCGGAGCAGATCCGGATCGACTATGGCTATCGCGAGTTCAACCAGCCAGCCGTCGGCTTTCGATTGTCGCGCTGGCTGTACGCGCAGTGCTGGACCGGTACCGAGAGGCCAAGCGTCCTATTCGATCGTGCGACGACCTGGATGCTCGCCCAACGCGTCCTCCTGCCGGGGGCCAGTGTGCTCGAACGCTACGTGGCGCGGCTGCGTGACCGTGTCGAGACCCGCCTTTGGAAATTGCTCGGCCGCGACATCAGCGAGGTTCAGCAAAGTCGACTCGAAGCGCTGCTGCACGTTCGCGACGGCGAGCGTGTTTCCGAGCTCGATGAACTTCGATCCGGCCCGGTGATGGTCAGCAGTCCGGCGCTGGTGCGCGCACTGGAACGCCTGAAATCGGTGCGCGGCCTCGGCATCGTCATACCGCAAGCGGCGAGGATTCCGCCGAGCCGCATTGCCAGCCTCGCGCGATTTGCCGATAAAGCCAAGGCTTCCGCGGTGCTACGCCTCCCAAAGGCTCGCCGCCTGGCAACGCTGGTGGCCTTTGTTCACACGCTGGAGGCCTCCGCCCAGGACGATGCGATCGAACTGCTCGAGATGCTGCTCACCGACGTGTTCGGTGAGGCGCACAAGGAACACCGAAAAACACGGCTACGCACTCTGAAGGACTTGGATGCGCTTGCTACTACGCTGGTGGAGGCCTGCGCGCCGATCGTGAATATTGCATTGCCTGATGAGCAAGTACGAGCGACCGTATTTGCACTGGTATCACGAGCGACGCTCGTCCAAACCCTTCAGGACATCGGCGAGCTGGTGCGGCCGCCCGATGATGTGTTCTATCAAGAGCTGCAGAAGCAGCATCGGAGAGTCCGGCGGTTTATGCCTTCCTTTCTCGAACAGATCCGCTTCTGCGCGGTTCCCGCCGGCGCCGACCTGGTCGCGGCACTCGATCATCTGCGCGGGTCATCCAACTCCGAGGCACCGTTGGACGTGGTCCCCGCGAATTGGCGCCGCCATGTCGGGAAGGTCCACAGCGTGAGCGAGAAGCGGGCCTACACGTTTTGCGTCCTCGACCAGGTGCGCACGGCTTTGAAGCGCCGCGATGTGTACGTGAGTCCGAGCTGGCGCTACACCGATCCGCGCAGCGGTTTGCTGGACGGCGCGGAATGGCAAGCCACGCGGCCGATGATTTGTCGCACCCTGGATCTGCCGCCGAATCCGGAGCCGATGCTGGCCGCCTTGAGCGCGGAATTGGACCACACGTACCGCGCAGTGGCTGCGCGTTTGCCTCAAAACCCCGACGTTCGCTTCGAGCGCGTCGAAGATCGCAACGAATTAATCCTCACGCAGCTGGACAAGCTCGATGAACCGGCCTCACTCCTGG
>JALYTE010000285.1 GCA_030854435.1 Acidobacteriota bacterium
GGGAATGCCTCTTTGTGCGCAATGACCAGGAGATCGCGTGTTATCGACTCCTACCATAGCCGCTTGACCGGGTAGGCGTCGAACTTCGGATCGCAACTGATGATCGGCACTTGTTCCACGATGGCCTGGGCAATCAGCAGGCGGTCGAACGGATCGCGGTGGGCAAACGGCAATGTCGTCAACGCCGCCGTATGCCTCGGTTCGATCGGCAGAACATGAAAATCGTTGCCGTCGATCCCTTGCATGATGAAGGTCTCGTAAGGAACGCATGCGTATCGAGGAGCAGCCTCAGACCTCCTGATCCGGCGGAAAATCTGATGGCCTGCTTTCGGGTTCGGGCGGGGCCGACGAACACTCGGGTGGGGGGCCAACCATCGTGTACTCGAGTTGTAGTTTCGTGCCCGGATGGACCATCGCCGAGGCGTTGAGTTGCTCCAGGAGATGAGCGATCGCCCGGTTCATCCGCGGATTGCTCTGCGGATGCACCCGCACCTCCAGCTTCTCCTGCGCTTCATTCGGGATGAGGTCCGCGTCCGAACTGAACAAGTCGCGCACCAGCGCTCGGGCGTCGTCGCCACGCTTCAACACGTCTCGCACGATTGATACCATGGCCGTCTCCGCTCGGTAGGCAATCATCTTGACCGTATCCAACAGCCGCTTGCGGCGTTCCCAGGTTGGCACCTCGGCGGTGTCGCTCTCGGGATGCATCGTCAAGGCCGCGTAGCATGCCCGAAATCGGCTGAGTTTGCTTTGCAGCGACCGCCTCTGGCGATCCAACTCCCGCCGTGCCGGGTTGACCACGGGCTGCTTGGTATCAGGAATCTTTTCCGTCGCGTATTCGCTAAGTAGGTCAATCGCAAAGTGTTGCATCGCGTAACGAAAGAAGTTTTCCTGAGACCATCGGCTGAACAATCCGCCCGCATCCGCCAGGGCTGTCTGGCCATAGGCCGAGCTGATCAGGCTCGTTTGGTGTCCGCCCGTCGTGAGCTTGCGAACCTCCCGCACCCACAAGCCCTTCTTCTTCTCGCCGATCCACGAGCCCCGTTCGGCCAACTTCAACGACACCGTTTCCCCGTTGGGCAGCGTCACGCGCGTGTCGCTGAATTCGTCTTCCGGCCACGATTCTTTCGGGTCCTTGTGATAAGTGATGCAGGCGATGCGGTGCGTGTTCCACATTTCGCGGAAGAACTCGGGGCTGTAGCCCTCGCGGTCGAAGAGGATCACGAAGCGGTGACGATACCGGTCGCGGTCGAGTTCCTCCTGAGTCGGTTGCCGCGGCACGTCCACCAGCAGACGCGGCACAATGTCGCTGCGCAGCACTTCCAGCATCCCGTGGTCGATCGGTCGTTCCACGACGAAGAACGGCTGGCCCAGCGCGTCGTTGACCCAATAGTCGGTCGTGCCGCGCAGGCAGAGCTTCTGGCGGGCTACATAGCGGCGAGGAAGCTCCGTCTTTTGCCCGTGGTACAGCCGCACGTGCCCGTCGACATACAACGCGCCACCGTACCTGGTCCATGTCCGTCGCCGGATCGTGGGTACAGCCGCACGTGCCCGTCGACATACAACGCGCCCGCCAAGTCCGGTTCGGCTTCCAGCCAGTCGCGTGAGAGCAACGCGGCCCACGTTTGTGGCGCGTCGTCGGCGCTCAACGACGCCAGTTTGTTCCGCAGGCAGCGGACTTCCGGCACGCGGTCCAAACCGAGCAGCTTCCCCAATTCGCCGAGCGAGTGGTACTGAAGTTGCTCGACGGTGCGGATGCGGCACAAGGCCAGGTAGCCCAGCAAGGTCAGCACTTGCAACGTGGTGTAGTAGCCTCCCAGCGACGGGAAGCATTGTCCGAGATGTCGAAACAGCCCGTTCTGCGTGAGCGCCGGCAAGGCGCACAACACGCCGCCGAAGGAGACGTCGTGGCACGTTTCAAACCGCGTGGGGGCACCTCCGGGGAGCAGGCCCAAGGCGGCCGACGTCCGTTCCAACACGCGCGTACAAGCCGTTCCCAAACCATCCGCCACCGCGGTGTCTTGCACGCCGCGCGCGGACTTGTCCGACGCGACAGGTGGCGAAGCGGCCTTCTGGTCGCGGGGCGGTTCGGACAGCCGTCCTTGCTGAATCGCCTTGCGAATGGTGTCAACCTTGATGCCCAATTGCGTGGCGATTTCGTGGCGTGACTCGCCGCGATCGAGCCGCTGCTGGACCTCCGCGGCGACCGGCTTGCAGAGTACGGTGGGACCACGACCTGGGCGTGGCCGATAGAAGCCTTCGATGCCCTCCGCACGGTACTTCGCCACGCTACGTTTGACGCTGTTGGACGACACCCCGAAAGCGTGTACGATGTCGGCCTGTCGGCAGGTGCCCTGACAGACCAGCTGCGCGGTGAACATGCGAAACGACCTGTGATCCTCTTCAGGATGAGCGAAGACGGGGCGGACGCCCAAGAAGTACGTCCATTCGCCGTTCTCTCGGACAACGCTGAGCAGGTCGTTGATCGGCTTGGCGCCGTCAGGGATCAGGGGCAATAATGCTTGTGGCATTGGGGATACCTTCCTTCTCGAACCAGGCACTCTGTGAGAGGTTGAAGGTATCTTATTATTTTCCGCTCCTCAAACTTGCACGCCCCCCACCCAAAATGACCTAACCTCCGCATCTGCAAGGTAATACGCTCAATCATCGCCCTTCCGACGCTCGGGCCAGATCAGGAGGTCTGAATTTAAGCATCCTTTACGAGAGGAGCGGGCCGCTTACAATTGGGGGCTTGCTCCTCTTTTTTCGTGCGCCGACCCCGTCCCGTAACGCCAAGAAATGGGCGGGGTTTCAGAATTATGCGCGCGGGCGGGGTCGAGGCGGACCCAGGCGGGGTCTGGGCGGCCAAATAAATCGGAACTCCTGCCGCCTATTCCGGTCAGATAAAATGAGACGTAGCACCGTGTTTGCCCGCCGGAAGCGACAGGCACCTTATTCGCGCTGTTGATGGCGACTTGCAACATGGCCACGGCGATTTCCACCTGGCTTGGCGGGGTCATTTACCGCTTCGGCGCCGACCGTTACGGCGCGAAACACTCGTTCTGGTTGCTGATCGGCGTCAGCGGCCTGTTCACCATTGCGTGTTGGCTCATTGTCCGCTACTTGCCTTTCGATCTGCTCACCACATCCGCCGCGGCGCCCTTGGAATC
>JALYTE010000287.1 GCA_030854435.1 Acidobacteriota bacterium
AGGCAATCCCTGCGCCGCGCGCGACTCCTGCGTGTGCTGGTCGAGCGCCCACTCCGCCAGCAGAACGACTCCTGCGGCGATCAACAGCAGCGGCCACCAGTGCCCGAACCACTCCGTCACATACCACCAGTTCAGGTGGCCCATTTCGACCAGCAGAAACGTCACTCCCAGCGCGACCAGCAGGATGGGGCCGACAATCGACCCGCGCCGCAACGCCCGGCGCTGCATACGGTACTGCTGGCGCTGGAGACGCGCCTGTTCTTTCCAGACCCTGCGCTGCGCTTTCCAATCGACGCCCTGGGGCGAGTACGGTGGAGGATAGCCTGCCATGTCAGAGTCCTTTCCCATCGCCGTTGGCGGCGTTTGCATCGGAAGACGGCACGACTCCGGCCACCGGCATCGCGGGCACGACCCGGCCACCAAACGAGCGTTCGAGCAGCATCAAAGCGCCAATCACAATCACCAGCACCGGCCATGTCCGGCCAAAGCGAATCACGTCGAACGCTTGCAACGTCATCAGCAACCCGATCGTGAACAGAATCACTGGCGCCCGCAGCGAGCAAATCGAACGCGAAGCATAGGCCCCGCCCTCCGTTTCCGACGGCCCTATTCCGCCGGTCGCCACCATGCGCTTCACAAAAATCCCGATACCCAGCGCCATCAGCACGATCGGGAAAATCCTGTGAATGCTGAACCGCAAGTCCGGCACGATATTGAACAGCAGGAACAGCACTCCAAACCCTATCAGCCACACCGCCGCGCCTGGAAACCGGCTGGAACGCATCGGGACCGCTGGATATTGGCCCGCATAGTAGGGAGCCGTATTCGCCCACTCCTGTCCTGCGGGCGGAGGTGCAGCCGACGCGCCCCAAACCGGAGCGGCTTGCTGCGTGTAGGGCGACACCGGAGGCGGCACGGGGACACTTCCCCACGACGGCTCAGACGCAGGCGGCGGCGGCACGGTGCCCGACGCGCCGGAATAACCCGCATAGCCCCCGGAATGGACCGGGTTTGGCGGAACTCCCCCGCCATTTCCACGGAAGTGAAGCCCTATATGCCTGCCAATATCGTTCAGCCCGAAAGGATCGGGCAGCGGCAGGCCGTCGCGCCGCGCCTTGGCCGTGTGATAGGCGTCGAATGCCATATAGAGCACCCACCCCGCCACCAGAATGCCCAGAAAATCGTTACGGTCCGCCAGCGAACTCAGCACCATAAAAATCAGGATGTGTGCCAAGCCCTTGGCAAACTGCCCGTTGTACATCGCGCCGACTCCGGGAATCAATCCCAACCAGCCCGCCAGCGCAGGGCGCGGAAAGCTGCCGCCAACCGGCGGAAACGGCTCGGTATAAACCGGCCCAGCGTTGGGTGGGACCGGTGGCACATTCGCGTAGGACGGAGCCGTAGCGCCAGCGGGCGGAGTCGCCGCGCCGAAACCGGCAGACGTTCCGACCCGGACTCCCAGGCAGGGTTCGCAGAATCTTGCGGAGCCTACAGTGCGTGCGGTCTCCGGCGTCAGCGGCCGGCCGCAGTCCTGGCAAAATCCAGAGTTCATGCTTTCAGTATTTGTCGTTTCGTCGATCATGGTCTTAGGCTCCTCTCTGCACGCGCGGCGCGTCGGCGTCCGGTGCGGCTTGATTTTCAAAAATCTTGTTTATATTTCTATCCCTCGAAACCCGCTCCAACCGCGCCCCCGGCACCATCAACTCACTCGTGCCATTGGGCACTGCTTGCTTCTGCTGAGGTTTCCCGTCTTCAGGTGCAGGCCTGGCCGCGGGGGCCTGCGGTTTCGGAACGTCGTTGGTCGAAGCTCCGCCACTGTCGCCGAACGGCCCGCCCGGATCGCGGTCGCCGTTCCTCAACTCATTCACACGCGACTCGACCTGGTACACCACCTTCATGTTCTGGAACGAGCGCACCGCCGAGGCCCGCGCATCGGCCACCGTGCGCTGAATCGTTCCCGCCCGCAAGTCCGTCAGCCGAATGCCAGTCAGATTCAACGTCAGCGCGATCGAGAAAAAGGCCATCGCCGCCGTCATCGCCATACGCGGTTGAAAGTGCGACTGGTTCCCGTCAAACGCGAACGTCGCCGCCAGTTTGTCCAGCATCCTCTCTCTAAACCCGATGGCCGGAACGACCTTGAACGCCGGCGTTGGAACGCCCACTTGCGGGAACACTCGCGACATCTCCGCCTCGCTGGTATGCGCCAGTATCCGCTGCAACAGACCGGCGGGCGGTTCCGGACGATGCTGCTTGAGCATCTCCATCCATGCCGCGCCGCGCCGCGCCTCCGACATCCGCTCCGCGCAATCCACGCAACCGGCGATTTCATCGCTACCGGCAATGTGGCGGTCGAACGCCACCTGCTCGGACGCCGTCAGCGTCCCGTCTACCGCGTCCAGGCACATGGCCTCGCACGCCTCACAACTCATACCGAATTGGCCCTGGTCGATCACCTTACATCACCTGTCTTTCTATCCTTACTCACTGCTCACTACATCACTTGTCCTTCTATACGTTTCAAAAGCTTCGCCAGTTCACTGCGTCCGCGACTGATCCGGCTCTTCACCGTACCTTGCGGAACGCCCAGCGCTTCGGCGATTTCCTTATAATCCATATCTTCGAGGTCGCGCAAAATCACCGCCTCGCGCAACTCCGGCGAAACCTGTTTGAGCGCCTCCTGAATCTGCGCGCGCAGCTCCATCCCTGCAACGTGCTGCTCCTGATTGCGTCCGGTGTCGGCCAGCCGGTCGAGTTTCGACGGCCCTTCCTCATCGCCCGCAATTGTCTCATTCAGCGAGTCGGTCACGCGATCCATCCGCGCCTTGCGATAGTTGTCGACCAGCATATTGCGCGTCAGCGTGGTCAGCCAGGTGTTGAAGCCGCCCTTGGCCGGGTCGAAGTTGTCGATGTTCCTGAAAACTTTGATAAAAACGTCCTGGGTCAGGTCCTCGGCCTCGCTGGCAGAGCCGGTAAAGCGATAACAAATCGAATAAATCCGGCGGTGTTGCGTCCGCGCCAACTCTTCCCACGCCTCGCCATCGCCGGCCACGCACCGGGCCGCCAACGCGGCCATCGCCTTCTGTGCGGCGACCGCAGCGGCCCGCTCCGGAGTCAAGCCGGCCAAGCCAGCCCGTTCCCCCTTCGGCGGTTCAAAACCCACCGGATGCGGAGATCCCGTCTGCCCAGCCGAAACCGGTATAGGCGCGTGTTGCAACTCTGGCTCACGCTCCATCACGGCCGCCTGCGCCCTGCTTTCCGAACTCCTGCCCGCTCGACCCGTCCACAGACCGCTCCGACCTGCCAAGACTGCCGAAATGGTCGCCGTGCCCATCTAAACCCATACGCAAAAAGCACCTACGCAGTTCCACATGCTGCTTTTAGCCCGCTTTTCTTTCTGTCATTCCCGCCGGGAACCTGCTTTTAGGCCCGCCACAAACTCCTACTGAATCACCCCACAGGCAATCCGGTTCCCCGAAGCCCCGCTGGGATCGGTCTTCTCGTCGTCGGCCTTCTCATGCACCACCAGCGACGTCCCGCCATTGGCAAACACCGAGTTTGGCGCGCCCTTGTCCAGCGTCACGGTCGTCAGCACGAACGTCGCCTCGCCGCGATGGTTCTCTTCCACCGTCACATTCCCGGGAAAATCGCCATTGTGGTGTCCCATCGGGTTGTCGAAGCCATGCATCTTGCCATCGGGATTGAAGTGCGCCCCCGCCGTCTTGAAGTCCGGCCCCTCGCACACCGCATTCTGGTGGATATGCACGGCATGAACGCCGATCGGCATATTCTTCAACTCGATCTTGACCTGCACGCCCTTCTTGACGGTCTTGAACGTCGCCGACCCAACATCGGTGCCCGCCCCACTCTTGATCGCGACCTTCACCACGCCCGGCTTCTGGGCCTGCGCGCCCATCACCGCCAACCCCAACACCGCAACCGCCAACCATCCAGTACGCATCGCAGCCTCCTTATAAGACAACAGCAGAATACTCCACTGCAAAGTCGGGTGGCCCATCTTCGTCGCGGTTTTATCGCGACTAAGGTGTGTTCGCGCTCACTCTGCCGCACTCATCCTCAGCGGCTCCACTTCGTGCTCCACCCTCGCTCCCGACTCCTGCTGAGCCTTGCTCAGATCGTGCATCGATTGCAAATTGAGCCAGAACTGCGCCGACGTCCCAAAGCACCGCGCCAGCCGCATCGCCAGAGCGTTCGCGCTCATGCCCAGCGGCACCAAAAACTCTTCGCGCAAATACTCGCCCGGATG
>JALYTE010000267.1 GCA_030854435.1 Acidobacteriota bacterium
GTGTCATATTATTGCCGTAACCATGAAGAAACTGCTAGAGGGTCGCAATCTGCCCCTTAGTGAGTTGGAGTCTATCTTTGCCGGGGCCACTTGTACCGTCAGAGGGTTTGTGAGAAGCACACCAAAGCGTGTCAGTAACACCGATAATTGTTTTAACGGTCGTCGCTGAATCCGCGTAGTGGACGGTTCGCGTGCCACCAACAACTGACCCTTTACATCCCGCAACTCTGCATATTGCCATCCCGCAATCATACGCTGTCACCAATTGACCCATTGATGCCGTGGGAGTCAAGTATATAAATCCCTAAAAATTGGTTTGTGCTTGTGCATTGCTCCGTGCATATTGCGCAATAGCAACATTGAATGTCCTATGGAAAACGAAATATTCAACCGAGTAGCATCATGTCAAGGCTGAGCCTTGACATGCCTAGAAGATGGATCCCTCGGGTTGGTGATGGTATTCGAACCTAGTCCAGGAACCTGCTGGTGATGCCGTTGTAGGCATCGATGCGGCGGTCGCGGAGGAAGGGCCAGTGTTGGCGGGTGGTTTCGACTTCGGCGGGGTCGAGGGTGGCGTAGAGGATTTCTTCGCGGTCGTGCGAGGCCTGGGCGATGATGCGGCCGAAGGGGTCGGCGATGAAGCTGCCGCCCCAGAACTCGATGCCGTCGTCGGGCGTGTGCGAGCCGGGGCCGGGCATGGACTTGCCTTCGTGGAGTACGTCGCCGTGTTCGTGGCCGACGCGGTTGACCGCGCAGACGAAGACTCCATTGGCGATGGCGTGGGCGCGCTGGATGGTTTGCCAGGCATCGTATTGGCGCTCGCCGAACTCCGCCTTTTCGCTGGGGTGCCAACCGATGGCGGTGGGGTAGAAGAGCGTCTCCGCGCCCATGAGGGCGGTTATGCGCGCGGCTTCGGGATACCACTGGTCCCAGCAGACTAGAGTTCCGACACGTCCCGCGGACGTGCTTGTCGCGGAGAAGCCGAGGTCGCCGGGGGTGAAGTAGAACTTCTCGTAGAAGAGTGGGTCGTCGGGGACGTGCATCTTGCGATAGATAGCCTTGATGTTGTCCGGCTTTGCGGATGCGTGGTCGAGAATCTCCGCGGTGTTGTGGTAGAGCCCTGGGGCGCGGCGCTCGAAGAGGCTGGCGATGACGACCAGTTGGTGCGCTCGGACGACTTCGGCGAGCGCGGCGGTCGAAGGACCGGGGATGGACTCGGCCGTCGAGAAGAGGGCGTGGTCTTCGCGCTGGCAGAAGTATTGCGCGCGGAAAAGCTCGGGCAGGCAGATGAGTTTGGCACCGGCCTCTGCAGCCTCGCGCACGCGAACGACGGCTTTGGCGAGGTTCGCCTGCGTGTCCGGCGAGCAGGACATCTGGATGAGGGCGACGCGGGTGGGGCTAGAGGAGGTCATCGGTCGTTTCAGTTCCATTACCGGTGTAATAAACGGGGTCGTTATCGCCATGGTAAGAAATGCCAAGTTCAGCATCCCATGGACCGTCTTCCCAAGCCGGCGCGACGATGTCGCCAAGTTCTATCGCAGAGCCGCGCATACATCCGTAAAGGCCGAACTTCCTATTGGCATTGGTGACAAGAACTTCATTAAGACGAACTTTGGAGCGGCTCTTCATAAAATTATTCCATTACAGCGGAAACAGATTCAGTTTCATTTTTGATGCGGATTTCATCGAGTGTATCGCCATTGAGCATCCAGTAATCGGAACCGCTGGCAGCGGAGGTTGTATAGCCCAACTTATGCAGCGCAGACCGAGCGGCTGCGGAAAGGCTCATAACCGAGCCTTCAAATTCGACCTTGTTTCCATCCACCACCGTAGCGCAAATACTCTCGTTTCTCGATAGCTTCAGCACAATCCCTGGCTGAACTCCAATCGAAGACAAGTTAATCGCAGACCGTCTTTTTTTGTCCGACTGGACAGCCTTTTCGAGCGCTCTCTCTTCTTCGGCATCAAATGACGTTTTGCCGGGCGTCACCTCGGTAAACGCTCCCATGCTGATGGCGAGTACGACCTTCTCAGGGGCAACTCCGAAAAACTCTTTCCGAGGATTTATGCGCTGCTCTCCGAAAAGTTGACGCAGGGTCTTTTCCTTGTTCAGTATATTTTCAACCTGTGCTGCAAAGTGGCATTCAAAAGGAAGTGGCACTCCGGTGGGATAACCGAGATCCTTGATGCGTTCTTGCACTGAGCCTTTGGTGGTGTAGCTAATCTTGACCAGTCCCGGCATCGCGACGTTCGTTAATACATACAATATCCCCGGCTCGTCTTGCATATAGGCTCCAGCTCGGATTAAGACAATAGAGGGCGCGGGCGATGTGCCAGCACCTCAGTGCGGAAACAGATTCCCCTCGGGAATGACAGAAAGAAAAGCAAGGTCAAAAACAACAGCAAAAGAAGAAGTTGATTCCCTTCGGGAAGGATAACAAAAAGAGGACGGACAAAAGGCTACTTGTCGTCGAAGAGCAAAATCGCTGCGGCGATGGTAGTGGTCCAGTGGCCGTTTTTGGCGCCGACGGCAGACTGAGTAACATTCGCGGTGCGGACGATTTTGTTCGAGATGCGGTAGATTTCTTTCTTCTCGTCCCAGCTTTTGTCGGGATCGAAATCGACGTCCAATGTGGTCGCGAGCATTTCGGCGGCGAGCTCTTCGGCGTAGTCGCCGGCCTGGTCTTCGGTTTCGCCGAAGCTGTGGTGCTCGGAGAGGTAGCCGTAGGTCGTTTTGTCCGTCGGGATCGCCACGCCGATGGACGAAACGACCAGGCGATGCGCTTCGCGCGTAGAGTTTTCAGCCACCACCGCGAAGACGACTTCGCCGGGGTTGAGGAACTTGAGGCCCTCTTTGCGGGGGATCATTTTGCAGTGCGGCGGAAAGATCGATGAGACGCGCACCAAGTTCTGCGCGGCGATGCCGGCGTCGCGCAGCGCCATTTCAAAGGAGGTCAGGCGCTCTTTGTGTTTGCCAACGCCTTTGGTGAAGAAAAGGCGTGTAGGAACCATGTTCATGCCCAATGTCTGAAATCCTCCGTGTGGATAGCCGTGTGGTCGGGAACGGCTGCGAAGCAACGCGGCCCCACTAGAGATTATCGCATGCAAGAACGGGTGCTGAAACCCTGGAATCGCAGCGGAGATGAAGAAATTCACACAGATTTTGGAGCGAATTTTGGCAGGGCCAATGGGGTGCCGGACGCTCGCGTGGCGGATGCGGAGCGGTTATCGGCGCGAACGCCTTTTTGTAGTGAGTTGACGACGGAGTTCTGGTAATTTTATAGATGGGAATCCGCACAGCCATTCCGGTGCAGTTCGCATCGTCCGAGTCAACAAATCCGTTTGCCACGGCAGCGATCGCTGCCGCTTGAAGGAGCGCTATGTCTAGTGAATTCCGCAATTTTCTGGAGCTGTCCTATGAAGAGCTGGAAGAGTTGAACCTCCGCGCCAAGGAGCAGCGCAAGAAGCGTGTCGCGGCCCACAAGTTGCAGGAAGAACATCTGAAATACCTGACCGATGAGAAAGGCATCAAGGCCGTGACGGTGGTGTTCTCCGACCTCGAAGGCCGGTTGCACATGCTCGACTACGACAAGAAGTTTTTGGTCAAGAGTTACGACAATTTGACGTTCGACGGCTCGTCGATCCGGGGGTTCACGGCGCAGCGCGAGAGCGATCTTCGGCTGGGGCTGGACTGGGGCGCGTTTTATTGGACGCCGGGAGATGTGTTCGGACCGGGCAAGTGTCTGGTGTTTGGCGAGGTGATCGACAAGAACGGCGAGCACTATGCGGGTGACATACGCGGGCTGCTGAAGAACTTTTCGAGCGAGATGTACGAGAAGAGCGGCTACACCATGAACGCGGCGAACGAAATCGAAGGGTTTCTGTTTGAAGGCATCGACGCCGAACGTACCTTCCACGAGACGGGCCGGTTCGAGTATGTGAACAAGGGCGGCTACTATCACTCGTTGCCCGGCGATCCGCTGCGGGACTTCATCGACACGGTTGCGGAGGTGCAACGCGCAATGGGTTTCGAGAACGAGAAGGACCATCCCGAAGTCGCGCCCAGCCAGTTTGAAATCAACTACTCGTATGGCGAAGTTGTAGGGGCTGCGGACACGATCCAACTTTACAAGCTGATCTGCCGCCAAGTCGCGACGCAGATGGGCATGACCGCGAGCTTTCTGCCCAAGCCGATGACGGGCGTCAACGGCAGCGGCATGCACACCAACGTTTCGATTACGAACAAGGCCGGTAAGAACTTGTTCTGGGATTCGCAGGGGCAGGAGAAGGTTTCAAGGTTTGCGTGGCAGTTTGTGGACCGCATTTTGACGCACGGCAACGATATTTGTCTGCTGCTAAATGCGAGTGTGAACGCGTATCGCCGCCTGGATCCGCACTTCGAAGCACCCAACCAGATCAAGGCTTCGGCGACCGATCGCGGCTCGATGGTGCGCATTCCTCTCGGCAATGAGAAGTCGGCGCGCGTCGAGGTGCGCTCGGTGGGGCCGGATGCAAATCCGTATATGGTGCTGTATTCGATTTTCAAGAGCGGTCTGCACGGCGAGACTTCGAAGATCAAAAATCTGCGCCAGGCCGAACGCTATCTCCCCGACAACGTGTACACGGCGCTGGAAAACTTCCGCACCGCGGAGTGGACGACGACGCTGCTCGGCGAAGATGTGAAGGGCCGTTACGCCGACTTGAAGCAGGCTTCGGCGGACCGCTGCGCGCGGCTGCTGGGAACGTTGGTGAAGCCGGCGGAGGTGCAGTTTCACCACGATGTTTACAACCAGTTGCTGTGGGGCCAGTTTTAGCGGCTGGTGTATAAAAGGTGCAAACAGAGATAACTCTCTGGCGATTGAGGTGCTCGAATGATCCGCGACGATGCACGCGCTTTGCTTCCATCCGCCGCCGTTCTGGGCGGGTGCATGTTGGTTGGATTGGTGCTGGGCGGCTTGCTGCTGGGCTCGCAGATTCGCGACATTAAGCTGGCCGACCGCTACGTTACCGTCAAGGGTCTGGTCGAACGAACGGTAAAGTCGGACAGCGCTATTTGGACGCTTTCCTATAAAGAGAGCGGCGACGATTTGAAAGCTGTCTATGCCAAGAGCCAGACCGATCAAGCCGCTGTGCTGAAGTTTCTTGGCCAACAGGGAATTGCCGCCCGGGAGATAGCAGTGGGGCAGATCAACGTTAACGACCGGCTGACCAACGACAATGCCAATGGCGGCAAGAATGGCGGACGCTACATCTTGCAACAGACGATCGACGTGAGTTCGCCGGACGTGGACAAGATAGCCGCTGTCGGGCCGAAGACGGCGGAGTTGGTGCAGGCAGGCATTGTGTTGAGCGCGAGCATCGTTTACAAGTTCAACGGCCTGAACGCGCTGAAGCCCGACATGATTACAGAGGCCACCCAGAACGCGCGCAAGTCGGCGGCGCGGTTTGCGGCGGACTCGGGAGCGCAGGTGGGGTCGATTCGTTCGGCGAGCCAGGGCGTGTTTTCAATCAGCGCAGCCGATGCAGGTTCGAGCACCGGCGATGACGCCGTGGCCTACAACGGCGACCAGCAGGCCGACTCGAGCCTGATGAAGAAGGTCAGAGTCGTGTCGACCATCGACTACTACCTAATGAAATGAGGCCCAGGTTGGCGTCGTTTCCTGGCGTTGCTGGAGTCGTCGCTTCGCTTATCGCCCAAATCGACATTGATTTATTGCCAGCGCCATTTCGCGATGGTAGTTTGGTTTGACGTCGCGAAGGAGCTTCACCAATGCAGCAAAGCTACAACGATATTCCTGTGCCAACGGACGGCGAAGCTATTCAGTATGCCAATGGAAAATTTTCTGTTCCCGACCATCCGATCATTCCGTTCATCGAGGGCGATGGCACGGGGCGCGATATTTGGCGGGCGTCGCGGCGTGTGTTCGATGCGGCGGTCGAGAAGGCGTATGGCGGCAAACGGGAGGTGAAGTGGTTCGAGGTGCTGGCGGGGGAGAAGAGCTACCGCAAGACGCAGAACTGGCTGCCCGACGATACGGTGAAGGCGACGGTGGACTTTCGCGTGTCGATCAAAGGGCCGCTGACGACGCCGGTGGGTGGTGGCATTCGCTCGTTGAACGTGGCACTGCGGCAGTTGATGGACCTGTACCAGTGCATTCGTCCAGTGAAGTATTACAGCGGCGTGCCCAGCCCGGTGAAGCATCCGGAGAAGCTCGACGTGGTGATCTTTCGCGAAAATACCGAAGACATTTATGCGGGCATCGAGTTCCGCGAAGGAACGCCGGAGGCGGCGAAGTTCATCGCGTTTGTGAACGATGAAATGTTGAAGGGCGGCAAGAAGAAGATTCGGTTGGACTCAGGCGTGGGCGTGAAGCCGATTTCGATCACCGGGTCGAAGCGCCTGGTGCGCGCGGCCATCGCGTTTGCGATCAAGAACGGCCGCAAGACCGTGACGCTGGTGCACAAGGGCAATATTCAGAAGTTTACAGAGGGCGCGTTTCGCGAGTGGGGCTACGAGGTCGCGACGGAGGAGTTCCGCGAGCACATTGTGACCGAGCGCGAGAGCTGGATACTCGGCAACCTGGAGGCGAACCCGAAACTGACGCCGGAAGAGAATGCCGCGCTGGTCGAGCCGGGGATTGAGTTTGCGTCGCCGGAGTTTGGCGCGAATGTGGCAGAGGAGATTCGCCGTGTGATCGCGAGTATCGGCAAAACGCACGGGGCGGGGGAGTGGAAAAAGAAGATTCTGGTGAACGACAGGATTGCGGATTCGATCTTTCAGCAGATCATCATTCGCCCGTCGGACTACAGCGTGCTTGCGACGACCAACCTGAACGGCGACTACATCTCGGACGCCGCGGCAGCGCAGGTCGGCGGGTTGGGGATCGCGCCGGGGGCAAACATTGGGGATGGCTACGCGGTGTTTGAAGCGACGCATGGAACGGCGCCGAAGTACGCCGACAAGGACGTCATCAATCCCGGCTCGGTAATTCTGTCGGGCGTGATGCTGTTCGACTTTATCGGATGGAACGAGGCGGCGCGGCTGATCGAAAGTTCGATGGAGAAGACGATCGCGCAAAAATTTGTGACGTACGATTTCGAGCGTCAGATGCCAGGCGCGACGAAGGCGAAGACCAGTGAGTTTGCGAGTAGGATGATCGAGAATATGTAGGAGGGCACTATGGTTACGGGCGGAAATGCGACGGTTTACATCGAGAATATGGACGCGGCGGTAGCGTTCTATACCGAGGTGCTGGGGATGAAGCTGTCGGCGCGATATGGAGATCATTGGGCGACAGTGGAGGCTGGCCAATTCACGATTGGGCTGCATCCGCAGAGCGAGAAGGCACCTGCTCCGGGGACGGCGGGATCCATCCAGGTGGGGCTGCTGGTGGAGGATATAGAGGCGGCGCGGAGCAAAGCTGCGAGCGGTGGCGCGCTCCAGGTGGGCGATGTGGTGAAGGGCGACGGCGGGAGCTTTGTGAACTTTCAAGACCCGTGTGGGAACCAGCTTTACTTTTGGCAGATGCCGAAGTGGGACTGAACGCTTCAGCCAGAAGCGATCAGCGAAGGTTCAAGGCCGCGAAAACAGGAACGGATTTATCAGAGGAACGCCGAAGCGCTCGAAATCGCGAGTGTTGCGCGTTGCGACGGTGAGCCCGTTTACTTTTGCAGTCGCGGCTATCATTGCGACTTCGATCAACGTCTTCGACCGGCCGTGCATCAATTTTGCGGCTTCTCGTGCTGCATCTCCACCCAGTGGCAGGATCGTGGTTTCGTCAATCAGCGCCTCGATCCAGAGTTGCATCTCGATAGCCTTTGCGGGGTCTTGCAGACGGGTTATTTCAAGGCCAGCTTGAATCTCGTAAAGAGCTATGGCTGGCAGCGCGAAGGACGAGCTTGAGTACGACTTGTACCAACTGAGCAGAGCGCCGTGTGGGCGAAGTTTCCTCAGCTCGGAGATGATGTTGGTATCGAGAAGGAAGGTCAAAACTTCACCGGTTTACGCATCTTCCAACTGCCGCGAGGTGGGATGTTCAAGTCCCCTTGCGGCCCGGACTGTAGTATCTCCAGCAGAGTGCGCTTTTTCACCTCCCGGTTGCGCTCCCATTCGTCGAAAGGCACGATGACCGCGCTCTTGACGCCGCGCTGCGTGATGATCTGCGGACCTCCCTTTTTGGAGGTTTCGATGACTTCACTCAGCTTCGCTTTTGCCTCCTGCAATTGCCACGTTCCCATCGCCGTCTCCTGACTAGTTGCCCGACTAGTCTATCACTGTTGAACGGTAAATGCGCTTTTCGCACAAGGCAACGAGACGACGATGCGCTCGCGCGACTATCATGGAATGCGAAACGCAATTTCATTCTTGAAAGAAGAGAAACCATGCGCAAGAAAGTCACTATCGTTGGGGCCGGCAATGTCGGCGCTACTGCCGCTCACTGGATCGCCGCGAAAGAGCTTGCGGACGTTGTGTTGATCGATGTGGTCGAAGGCGTGCCGCAGGGCAAGGCGCTCGACCTGCTACAGGCGATGCCGATCGAGAAGCGCGACTGCCGAATTGTGGGCACGAACGACTACGCCGATACGGCGGGTTCGGACATTGTCGTCATCACGGCGGGCATCGCGCGAAAGCCGGGCATGAGCCGCGACGATTTGCTCAACACCAACTTCAAGATCATGAGCGATGTGGTGGAGAAGGCGGTCGCCGCTTCGCCGAACTGCATTGTGATTGTCGTCTCGAATCCGCTGGATGCGATGGCGCAGACGGCCTTCAAGAAGGCGGGGTTGCCGCGCGAGCGCGTGATCGGCATGGCGGGCGTGCTGGATTCGGCGCGCTTTCGCACGTTTATCGCGGAGGAGTTGAAGGTGTCGGTTGAGAACGTGACGGCGTTCGTGCTGGGCGGGCATGGCGACACGATGGTGCCGCTGTCGCGCTACTCGACGATGGCGGGGATTCCGATTACGGAGTTGATCGAGCCGGCGCGGTTGAAGGAACTCGAAACGCGCACGGCCAACGGCGGCGCGGAGATCGTGAAGCACCTAAAGACCGGCTCGGCGTACTACGCGCCTTCCGCGGCGGCGGCGGAGATGGTCGAGGCGATCCTGAAAGACAAGAAAAAGATTTTGCCGTGCGCGGCTTATCTACAGGGTGAGTATGGGATCAGCGGGCTGTATGTGGGCGTGCCGTGCAAGCTGGGTGAGAAGGGCATCGAGCAGATCATCGAGATCAAGTTGACGGCTGAGGAGCAGGCGGCGCTACAGAAGAGCGCGGACTCGGTGAAGGAGTTGTGTACTGTGATTGGGGTGGCGTAACCCAATGGCTGCTGTGCAGGGCAACCTTGCTCCTCAGTCAGCGTCCAACATCCAGGGTACATTCGCAACATGAGGCTGAGAGCGACAGTTGCGGGTTTGACGGTGGCCATTCTGCTGTCGATCTCCTGTACCGCTTCTGCCTGCGACCTCAAGGTTTTAGGTTGTTGCTGTCGTGGAATGTCCGATTGCGGAATGTCCGGCAGGGACGGAACCGTCAAGGACGGGCATGCCAGGTTGTTCGCGGACAAAACTTGCGACCGCCAAGTGTGCGATCAGTTGCCGACGATCGCATCTGACGACGAGTTTGCGGCACAACCGATCTCGGTCCAGTACGCCACAGTCTCGGCCCATACGTTCCCGCCATCCCGGCAATTCTCGGCTATTGGAAGTTCTAAAAGCCCACCTCTCCGATCCCCACTGCTCGTTTCTCTCCAGACAATCGTTCGCGTTTAGACCGCCTCTCCCGGAGTGTTTCTGTCGCCGGTAGAGGGTGTCGCTGTGTCTGAACTTTGAAGGCAGCGGCCTCCGCGTTGGCGACGCCAGGTCTTTGCGTTCTCGCGTCTACGGAGGTTCAACATGGCAAATCGCCGCAATTTTCTTCAGAGCGCCCTGGGTTTAGGCGCAGGACTTTTCACCCCTCAAACGATGTTCGCGAAGGCTTCCGACCCAGGCTCCGAACGTCTTCGGCGGAGTCGCACAAGGGATGGGGAGACGGCATTCAATGTTCCCGTCGTTACTACCGACATTGGCGATATGCCGTACACGATGGATGGCGGCGTAAAAGTCTTTCACCTGATTTCGCAGGTGGTCCGACAGCAGATCGCGCCCAACAAAATCATCGATGTGTGGGGCTTCAACGGCTCGGCGCCGGGGCCGACGATTCAGGTCAATCAGGGCGACCGCATGAGGGTCGTCTACGACAACCATTTGCCGGAGCCGTGCTCGATCCATTGGCACGGATTCGAAGACCAGATTCATTTCGACGGCATGCCCTTCATCAGCCAGGAACCCGTCAAGCCCGGCGGGCGGTTTGTGTACGAGTTCGACATCCACCAGGAAGGCACCTACTTCTACCACTCGCACATGGCGATGCAGGAGATGGCCGGAATGCTGGGCGCGATCATCATGCACCCCAAGACGCCGTACCGTCCGCACTGCGATAAGGACTTCGTCATCAACTTGCAGGAGTACGCCGTGCTGCCCAACAACACGGTCCCGAACACCATGAATATGGAGTTCAACTGGCTGCTGTTGAATGGGAAGGCGGGTCCGGCGACGACCCCGCTGATCGTCAGACTTGGCGATCGCGTGCGGGTGCGGTTCGTAAACCTCGGCATGGACCACCATCCCATGCACATTCACGGACACACTTTCTACACCACGGGAACGGAAGGCGGACGCATCCCCGAGAGCGCGTGGTGGCCGGGGAATACGGTGCTGGTCGGCGTGGCGCAGGCGCGCGATGTCGAGTTCGTGGCCAACAATCCCGGCGACTGGATGCTGCACTGCCATCTGCCCCACCACATGATGAACCAGATGTCGTCCAACGTCGGCAAGATGACGCGGTTGAGCGGGATGGGGATGCCGGCCGGAGGCGATATGAACACCGGGATGGGCATGTTGCAAGGCACTCCCGGCGCGCCGATGGGAGAGGACTATGGGCCGACGCTGGGACGTGGTTTGGGCGGCGTAGGAACTTCGATGGACATGGCAACGACCAACGGCCCGCTTTCACAACCGAAGGCGGTGGCCGCGATGGAAGGCATGAACATGGGCGGAATGCAGATGGGCGATATGAAAGTCGATGTCGCTCCGAATGCCAACAACGTTCCTAACTTCCCCCAGGACGCCTATATGGAAGGCCCGATGATGAGCATGGACGCGATGGTCACGCGGCCGGAGAATTATGGGCTGCGAGATGGCTGGAGCCAATCCATGATGGGCATGATGACGTTTGTCCGCGTGCTTCAGCCCGACAAGTACGACGATGTGATTGCCCGCATGAAGCAGGCCGGTCGCGTCAACGATCCGTATGCCTCCATCCTCAACCGCAGCTAGAC
>JALYTE010000299.1 GCA_030854435.1 Acidobacteriota bacterium
TCGCCTGGTGTGGCGGAGTATATTCCTCCGAATGGGGTTGGGCGAAACTGCTCCACTGGTTGCGCCACAACCCTGACAAGCGGGACAGGATGGTCACCGCTCTAGAGCATTGCGACATGGTGGCGGCCGTCTTATGCGGTTTCACAGACGCAGCGCAACTCCCGCGCAGCATCTGCGCGATGGGTCACAAGTGGATGTGGAACCAATCGCTCGGTGGCCTCCCTCCTGAAGAGTTCCTGATTGAAGTGGACCCGGTTCTTCGCGGCGTCCGCGCGAAACTCGCAGGCCGTTATTCCACCTCCAACGAAATCGCCGGGCACCTCTCCCCACATTGGGCGAAGAAACTAGGCCTGCGCGCCGGCATTCCAATTCCTGTCGGAGCTTTCGATGCGCACTGGGATGCGATAGGAGCAGGTTGCCGCGCGGGAGATGTCGTGAACGTGATCGGCACCTCCACCTGCATCATGGCGATTGGCAAAAACGTGGAGCTGATTCCCGGAGTCTGTGGGGTCGTCGAAGGTTCGGTTCACCCCGGAATGACCGGAGTCGAGGCGGGCCTGTCGGCCGTCGGCGACATCTTCGACGCGATTGCCAAACGGGCCGGCTCAACCGTCGCCGAGTTGTCGCGCGGCCTGGAGAATTACCGGCCCGGGCAGACCGGCTTACTTCGGCTAACCTGGGACAACGGAGATCGCACCGTGTTGGTAAATCCGGAACTCGGTGGCGTCACTTTCGGCTGGAATCTCAGCCACACCGCACAGGACGAACTCTTTGCCGCCATCGAGGGCACGGCGTTCCACACCCGCATCATTCTGGAGCGCATGCAAGAGCATGGCGTACCCATAAACCGGGTCATCAACGGCGGTGGAATTCCACAGAAGAATCCAGTCCTGAATCGCGTCTACGCCAACGTGTTGGGAAAGCCGGTGCTGGTCCCGCAGCGCGACGTGACCAGCCTCGGCTCCGCGATTTTTGCGTTCCTGGCAGCGGGCGTCTTCAAGACAGTGGAAGAGGCGCAAGACGCTCTATGTCCAGACTACACAGTCATCGAACCCGATCCAGCCGCCAGGGAAACCTACGACACCCTGTACACCGTCTTCAAAAAACTGTACTTCGACCGCGGAATCAGCGACGCACTGCGAACCTTGCGTGGGACACGCTTTAGCTTGTCCCCTGCCAATTCAGAACCGCGCGCGTCAGCAAGCGGCCGTACTACCTAAATGCTCGAACAACTGCGCGAAGAAGTCCTCGAAGCCAACCTCGAAGTCGTCCGCCGCGGCCTGGTCCTCTACACTTTCGGAAACGTCAGCGGCATCTCGCGCGAGACCGGGCTCGTCGTCATCAAACCCAGCGGTGTGCCTTACGAGAAGATGAAGCCATCGGATCTCGTCATCGTCGATCTCGAAGGCAAGCCGGTCGAAGGAACACTCCGTCCCTCCTCCGATTTGCCCACCCACCTCATCCTTTATAAAACGTTCTCGCAGATCGGCGGAGTCGTACACACCCACTCCCGGGCGGCCACGGCCTGGGCCCAAGCGCGTCAGCCCATCCCTTGTTTCGGCACTACGCACGCGGATTACTTTTACGGCCCGATCCCGGTCACCGATGCCCTCACGCCGGCTGAAATACAAGGCGACTACGAATCGAACACAGGCCACGCCATCGTCCGGACCATAGGCAAACAGAACCCGCTTCAGATGCGGGCAGTTCTCGTCTCCAACCACGCCCCCTTCACGTGGGGTGAGACGCCGGCCCAAGCCGCGCAATTGGCAGTGATCCTCGAAGAAGTAGCGGCCCTTGCGCTCCAGACAGTTGCAATAAACTCTGCCGCAAGGCCGGTCGACCCAAGCCTACTCGACAAGCATTTTCTAAGAAAACACGGAGCCGGTGCGTATTACGGCCAAGGATAATAAAGCTATGGATCTCAAAGGTAAGAAAATCGCGGTGTTAGTGGACAATCACTATCAGGAAATGGAAGTCTGGTATCCGTATTTCCGGCTCAAAGAGGCCGGTGCGGAATGCGTGATGGTTGGAGCCGAAGCGGGCAAATGCTATTCCAGCAAGCTCGGGTACCCGGCCAAAGCCGACAAATCTTACGATCACGTGAATGCCAACGAATTCGACGGTGTCATCGTGCCTGGCGGCTATGCGCCTGATGTGATCCGCCGTTATCCCAAGGCTCTTCAATTCGTGAAGGACATCGATGCTCAGGGCAAGCTGGTGGCGTCGATTTGCCACGGGCCGTGGGTGCTGTGTTCCGCGGGTGTGCTGAAAGGCCGCCGCGCCACGTGTTTCTTCGCGATCAAGGACGATGTCGTAAATGCCGGCGCGCGCTATGAGGACAGTGAAGTCGTGGTCGACAACAACCTGGTGACTTCGCGTAAGCCCGACGATCTTCCGGCCTTTTGTCGCGAAGCCATCCGGGTCCTGGTTGAAGCCGCGGTCCCTGCGTGAACGATCCTGATTCAAATCAGGACGGGGCCGCGATCTCCGTTCGTGGCTTGAAGAAAAACTACGGCGAAGTGCAAGCAGTTCGCGGCATCGATTTCGAAGTAGCCAAAGGCGAAGTATTCGGACTGCTCGGTCCGAACGGCGCTGGTAAAACCACCACTGTCGAAATTCTGGAAGGCCTGAGGCCGCGCACAGAAGGGGAAGTCCGGGTGCTCGGGTTTGATCCCGGCGTTCAGGTGCGCGAATTGAAAGATCGTGTGGGCGTTTGCCTCCAGGCCACCAATCTGCCCGACAAGATCAAAGTGCACGAAGCTCTGGCGCTGTTTGCCGCTTTTTATTCGCGCAGCGTCGATCGTGACAAGCTGCTCGATCGGCTGAAGCTCTCCGATAAACGCGACAC
>JALYTE010000308.1 GCA_030854435.1 Acidobacteriota bacterium
GGAAGGGATTATTCCGGCACTGGAGTCAGCTCATGCTGTGGCGGAGGCGATCAAGCTGGCGCCGAAGATGGGCAAGGACCAGATTTTAATGGTGAATGTGAGCGGGCGTGGGGATAAGGACATTGGGATTTTGACGAGGGAATTGAAACTGGATGGCAATGCAACAGTTTCCGAGGAACAATCCTAATGAGCAATGTTATTGGACATTTCTGCCTTTGGGGCGACTTTGAAGTGGATGACGTAACCAACCTTTTATGCATACAGCCTTCGCAAGTCTTTCGCAAAGGAGAGATGTTGGATGGAGCGTCGTCACCTGCAAAAGGTTCGAGTTGGGATCTCCATTGCCCTCCTGAGACCGGGCAAAGTATGGAGGAGCAGATAGATGTGCTGCTGAAGATACTCCGCCCGAAAGCAGACATACTGCGATCACTTGGTTCCAGATTCCACGCTGATCTGAATGTCGTCGAAAGTGGAACAAGTGTCTTGAGCCTCAATCGCGAATTGATACGTGAGCTTGCTGACTTGAACTTGGCGGTGAACTGCTTTTGCGAATCCGACGAGGTAGAAAATGGCGATTAGATTTTCGAGCAAGCCTGGCCTCGTTATCTACTTTACGGCTGGCGATCCCGATCTCGCGACGACGCGCGATATGGCGATTGCGGCGATTGACGCGGGTGCGGCGGTCATCGAGTTAGGCGTGCCGTTCAGCGATCCGTTGGCGGACGGGCCGGTGATTCAGCGGGCTTCGGAGCGGGCGGTGGCGCGGGGAACGCGGCTTACGGATGTACTGAGAATTTGCAAGGAGATTCGCGATGCGAGGCCGAACGCGGGCATTATTTTGTTCAGTTATTTGAATCCCGTGGTGCGGATGGGGATGAATGCCTTTGCGAAGGCCGCGAAGGCCGCGGGCGCGGATGGCGTGCTGTTGACCGACATGATTGTCGAAGAGGCCGCGGAGTATCTGAAGGCCATGCACGCGAACGATCTTGCGCCGGTGTTTCTGGCCGCACCGACGTCGCCCGATGAGCGGTTGCAGGCTATCGCTGAAAGCTCGCGAGGGTTTGTGTATGCGATTTCGCGCGTGGGGATTACGGGAACGCAGACCGAACTTGCCGCCGACGCGAAGACATTGGTGGAACGGTTGCGGAAGTTTACGACATTGCCGATTGCGTTGGGCTTCGGCGTTTCGACCGCCGCGCATGTGCGCGCGGTCGCAGAGTTTGCCGATGCGGCTGTGGTGGGCAGCGCGGTTGTGGGATTGATCGAGAAGACCCCGGCGCCGGAGGTTGTTGCGGCGGTGGGCAAGTTTGTTGCGGAGTTGCGAGGTGGCTCGTGACGGCAGATGGATTTGTGGCTAACACAAGAAAGCAGATTCCTCCGCTGCGCTATGGAATGACAACAAAAAAGCGCTACGGAATGACAAATTTTGAAGATCGTTGGGCGCTTCATACGACGTATCATCAATCAAGGCTTGCGACCGCATGGTCGCGGCGCACCAACACTCCGCGCGGCGTGCTTGCACGAGCGCTTGACGAGGCAATATGGAGATCGCCGACTGGCGCACAAAGATCGACTCACTGGACGAGCAGATCGTCGCACTGCTTTCGGAACGCGCGGCCGCGGCCATCGCCATCGGCGAGGTCAAGCGCCGCAGCAACGGGCCGATTTACGAGCCTGACCGCGAGCGCGCGGTGTACGAGCATGTGCGCACCAAGAACCCCGGGCCGCTTACCCCCGCGCAGGTTCAGGACATTTACGAACGCATCATGGACGTCATGCGTTCATTGCAGCGGCCCCAGCAGTAGCGGCCGCAGCAGGGACACCTTCAACCGCGCAGCCGAAGCGCTCGCGGCGCAGTCAAGATTCGAGGAAGCGAAGTGATGATCGTTGCCATGCAGTCGCACGCCACCGATGAGCAGATCCAGAATGTGATCGAGCGCATGGTGGAACTGGGGTTCAATGTCCACCGCACCAGCGGCGACATTCAAACCATTCTTGCCGGCGTGGGCACGCCCGCGCACTTTGAGGTGACGGAGTTTCAGGTGCTCTCGGGCGTACACCAGGCGTACCGGATTTCATCGCAGTACAAGCTCGCCGGGCGAGGGTTCAATCCGGAAGGCACGCGCGTCACATTCCCCAATGGCGTTGTGGTTGGCGGCGACGAGGTGGTCATCATGGCTGGGC
>JALYTE010000339.1 GCA_030854435.1 Acidobacteriota bacterium
TCCTGGGCAATAGCGGCATGCATCTTATAGAAGTAGCGTTTCGCGGGAATCGTAAGGAGTTTTTTGGATGGGAGGGGGAGGCACCTCCTGCTACGCTCACGCCGGTGATCGTTGAGGCTGACCGGGGTGAGGATCTCGGGACGGTGCACGCTGTGGGCGATCTCGCGGCCAAGCGCAATTCCGGTTGTGCGCACGGATGCGGTGATCCTGTTCGCAAGGCCTTGCGCGTGGCGACCAAACGAGACGTACGCCAGGGCGAGTCGTTGCAACGCGCGAACGACGACGCGCGTCAGCGCGCGGCTGACAAGGTGCGCGCCGCGAATCTTCAGATGAAGATCTCCGACGCGGAATGGCAGTGGGATAAGAAGAAGCTGACGTTGTACTTCACGGCTGAGAAGCGGGTCGACTTTCGCAATCTCGTACGGGACCTTGCTGCGGCGTTTCGCACGCGCATCGAGCTGAAGCAGATAGGTGTGCGCGACGAGGCCAAGCGTCTTGACGGGATTGGCCGCTGCGGGCGGCAGTATTGCTCCGCCGCATGGCTTCCGGAGCTGCGCCCGGTCAATCTGGGTGTTGCCAAGGATCAACGGCTTTCACTCAACCCTTCGCAGATTTCCGGCGCCTGCGGTCGGCTCATGTGCTGCCTGCGGTATGAGCACGAGTTCTACGTGGAGACGCGGCGGCGCTTTCCAAAGGAAGGACGCATCGTAGCCACTATGGTAGGTGAAGAGAAGATCATGACCGTCGATCTGTTTCGCGAAACTGTAACGCTGCGGAACTCTGAGGGTGCAGCCCGTACCATTCCGCTTGCGACGTTCAGCGCTGAGGTCGAGGGGCGACCTGCTCCTGCAGTCGCGACTGGCGAAGATGACATCTACGATCCGAATGAGGAAATCTCTCCAGAGCTGATGTACACATCCGAATTCGCCATTCCGGAGCCGCGCCTGGTAATCCTGACGGAAACGGTTGAAACGGAGCCGCCGCCGGCCGCGCCAGTGCGTAAGCCGGTGAATAAGCCGGTGAATAAGCCGGCGCAGAAGCCGGAGCGGAGACGTCGCGGTCGTCGCGGCGGAAGCGGAGACGGGAGCGGAGACGGGGGTGCGGGCGGAGACGGGGGTGCCGGCGGCGGTGGCAATAGTGGCGCTGGCGACTCCGATGGCAACAGAGGTCCTGCGAACGGGGCCTGATCGGTCTAAATTGCGACGTGCCCAACAAGTACTACATCACTACTGCAATCGATTACGCGAACGGCGACCCGCACCTTGGGCACGCGTTCGAGAAGATCGGCGCTGACGTTCTGGCGAGGTATCATCGTCTTCGCGGCGATGAAGTTCTGTTCGTCACCGGAATGGACGAACACGGCCAGAAGGTGGCACAGTCGGCCGCCAAGGAAGGCCGCAGTCCGCAAGAACAGGTAGACGAGATAGCGCGTCGATTCCAGGGGGCCTGGACAGCTCTCGGAATTTCGTATGACCGATTCGTGCGGACTACCAGCGAGTCGCACAAGGCGGGAGTGCGCGCGTTGATCGAGCGCATCTTCGAACGCGCGCCGGACAGCTTTTACGTCAAGACATACGCTGGCTGGTATTGCGTTGGGTGCGAAGCATTCAAGACGGAAGAAGAAATAATTGACGGCAAATGCGTGCTACATCCGACGCGCGCGCTGGAATGGGTGGAAGAGCGAAACTGGTTCTTCCGCCTCAGCGCGTACGCTGACAGGCTGCGCTCGCTGCTCGCCAGCGGGCATCTTCTGCAGCCGCGAAGCCGCGCCAACGAGATATTGTCGCTCATCGATCAAGGGCTTGAGGATGTGTCCGCTAGCCGCGCGCGCGATGGCTGGGGGATTCCCTTCCCCCGCGAGACTGGCGACGGCGAGCCGCAAACGACCTACGTCTGGTTCGATGCACTACCCAACTACATAACGGCAGTCGGATTCCCGGATACGACAGACGAATTCGCAAAGTGGTGGCCCGCCGATGTGCACGTCATTGGCAAGGACATAACTCGCTTTCACGCACTGATATGGCCAGCGATGCTCATCGCTGCTGAGTTACCGTTGCCGCAACTCGTATGGGCCCATGGCTTCGTGTTGCTTGGGGGCGACAGGTTCAGCAAGTCAGCGGGAGTGACGCTCGACCTTCAGGACGCGGTGAGCCGGTTTGGTGCGGACCCGTTCCGCTACTTCCTGATGCGTGAAGTACCGTTCGACGCGGATGGTAACTTCTCCTGGGAGCGATTCGAGGAGCGATACAACTCGGATCTGGCCAACGCGTGGGGCAATCTCGCAAGTCGCACCATCGCAATGATCGAGAAGTATCGCGCCGCGATAGTTCCGTCGGCGACGGTGAATGAACTCGACGCCGCTGATGCATTGGACCTGGCCGCATTTGATTCCGCGATGCGGGAGAACCTTCCTAATCGCGCGCTGGAACACGTATGGGCGACTGTTGCGCGCGGCAATGAGTATGTGGATCGGCAGGCGCCGTGGAAACTCGCGAAGGACCCGGCGATGCACGCGGAGCTCGATGCTACGCTGGCGGCACTTGTGCGCCAGCTCGTGCGTCAGGCGATTGCATTGTCGCCGTTTATGCCGGGTCGTTGTGTCGAGCTGCTGTCGCAACTCGGAGCGCCGGCGGAGTTTCTGGCTACTCCAGGTCTACTGGGGGA
>JALYTE010000344.1 GCA_030854435.1 Acidobacteriota bacterium
GGGCCTTGTCGCATTGCGCGCGGGGCGACCAGACGGCCGGACCGCGCGAGGTGTTCAGCAGCCGAAACTGGATACCGCAGGCGTCAGCGACTTCGCCCATGATGCCGCCCAGAGCGTCGACTTCGCGGACCAAATGGCCTTTGGCGACGCCGCCGATGGCCGGGTTGCAGGACATCTGCGCGATCAGATCGAGATTCAACGTACACAGCGCCGTACGCAGGCCCATGCGAGCTGCGGCGGCGGCGGCTTCGCAACCGGCGTGGCCTGCGCCCACGATGAGGACGTCGAATTGTTCGGAAAACGGCATCTATGCCATTCTATGCGGTTCGGAGCGCATTCGACGTGCGACGAGCAGGTTTGGATTTCGACACTCATATTTTGTTTCGGCATTTCGTATTTTGCAAGAAACATTTTTGCAAGAAACAAAGGCCGCGCCAAATCGTCTATGCTGGAGGCGTCGCTGCGCGCTGGCGCGAGGCGTACCCCAAGGAGATTCCCCCCATGAAGTTTTTTCCGAAGAGTCTGGCAGCCCTCGCGCTCGCCGGTTGTGTTGCTGTGGGCATGTCCGCGAGCGCGCAGGACGTAAAACTCAAGCTCCCCGAAATCAAGTACGAGACCTATACGCTGCCCAACGGTCTCAAGGTCATCACGCACGAAGACCACCGTCTGCCGCTGGTGGCCGTCGATCTCTGGTACCACGTCGGCCCCCTGAACGAGCGCGCGGGCCGCACTGGTTTTGCGCATCTGTTCGAGCACATGATGTTCGAGGGCTCCGAGCACGTCGGCGAAAAAGCCCACATCAAGTACGTGCAGGGCGCGGGCGCGACCGACGTGAATGGAACGACCGACTTCGACCGCACCAACTACTTTGAAACGTTGCCCAGCAATCAGTTGGAGCTGGGCATGTGGCTGGAGAGCGACCGCATGGGCTTCCTGATGGAAGGTCTCGACCGCGTCAAGCTCGCCAACCAGCGCGATGTGGTGCGCAATGAGCGTCGCCAGGGCGAAGGACGGCCCTATGCGGCGGCCGGCGAGAAAGTGGCCCACCTGCTTTATCCCGAAGGCCATCCGTATTACGGTGATGTCATCGGTTCGCACGCCGACATTGAAGCCGCGCGCATCGCCGACATCCGCGACTTTCATCAGCGCTACTACACGCCCAACAATGCGTCGATCGCGATCGCGGGCGACTTCAATCCGGCGCAGTTGAAGGCGTTGCTGACGAAGTATTTTGGGCCGATTCCGGCCGGGCCGAAGGTGGACCCCGTGACCGCGAAGACGCCGCCGATCACCTCGCAGCGACGCGCGACCGTGACCGACACGGTAAAGCTGCCGCAGATGACCATCGCGTGGCTGACGCCCGCGCGCTACACCCCCGGAGCCGACGACGCTGAGGTCGCGATGTTCGCGCTGGGCGGAGCCAAGGCCAGCCGGTTGGACCAGGCGCTGGTGTACAAGACCCAGGTGGCGCAGAGTGTGAGCTGCGGCACGCGCCTCAGCAAGCTGAACGGTTCGGCAGAGTGTACCGTGACCGCCAAGCCCGGCGTGAAGCTCGAGGACCTCGAGAAGACGGTCTGGGCTGAACTCGCGAGACTCCAGCAGGATGGGCCGACGGCGCAGGAAGTGGAAGCCGCAAAGGCGACCAACCTGACGCGACAGATCGCCGGTCTGCAACGGCTGGGCGGCTTCGGCGGCATTGCCGATACGCTCAATGAATACAACCAGTACACCGGAGATCCGGGCTATCTGCCCAGAGACATCGCGGCGACTGAAGCTGTGACAGTGGCGAGCGCGAAGGCGGCGGCGAAAAAGTACTTTACGAAGGACTCTGCCGTGGTTGTCTACTGCGTGCCCGGCAAGAAAGTGCTGAACGACGTGCCGCGCAGCCCGGAGAACACCGATGCGGATGTGAAGATCGTGAACCCGTACACGCCGGCCTTCGAGACGGCGCAGAACTGGCGCAAGACCGTTCCCGTGGCCGGTCCGGCGAGGACGTTCCATCTGCCGGTGCCGAAGACGTTCGCGCTGTCGAACGGGATGAAGGTCTACTTCGTCGAAGACAAGGCACTGCCGGTGCTTTCGGCTTCGGTTGGAGTGCGTGCGGGCAGCGAAAACAATCCCGTGGGCCAGGGCGGTATTGCAACGTTAACGGCTGCGGCGATGGGCGAAGCGACCGAGACGCGCGACCTCACCAAGCTGGCCGAGGACCAGGAGCGCATCGGCACGCGCGTCGGGGTGTTTGCCTCGATGGACGGCGCGGGCGCCAGCATGACGGTGCTCACCAACCACACCACCGAAGGCATGGAGTTGCTGGCCGACGTGGTCCAGCATCCGGCGTTCAAAGCCGAAGATGTCGAGCGGCTGCGCAAGCAACGACTGGTCGGTTTCGCGCAGGAAGCCGACTCGGTCGGCGCGATTGCTGCGCGCGTCGGGCCGAAGTTGGTTTACGGCGATCAGCCGTATGGCGCTGCACCGACGGGCACGGTGGGCAGCGTGCAGAAGCTGACTCGCGACGACGTTGCGGCCTTCTATGCGGCGCACTATGGCCCGGCGGACGCCGCGCTGGTGCTGGTGGGCGACGTGACCGAGGCCGAGGCGAAAAAGGTCGCCGAGCGCAGCTTCGGGTCGTGGAGCGGCACGGCGAAGTCGGGCATGACGATCCCTCCCGCTCCTGAAATGCAGGCGACCCATGTGGTGATCGTGGACAAGCCGGGCGCGCCGCAGTCGGCGCTGTTCGCGATGGCCATCGGCGTGCCAATTACGACGCCCGATCTTCAAGCGATTCAGGTGATGAACTACACGCTGGGCGGCAGCTTCGGCAGCCGCATCAACATGAACCTGCGCGAGGAGCACGGCTACACCTATGGCGCCAACTCGGGCTTCAGGACGTATCGCGAAGGCGGTCCATTCGTGTCGAGCTCCCTGGTTCGCACCGATGTCACGGGTTTGGCGGCGAAGGAAATGATGCATGAGATCGCGACGTTCGCCTCCAATCCTCCGACCGAGGCCGAGTTGAAGATGGCCAAGGACTCGAGCGTGCGGTCGATCCCCGCGCTGTTCGAGACGACGGGCGCGACGGCGGGCGCGTTGCAGGGCATCTGGCTCTACAACCGGCCGCTGGACTACTACTCCACGTTGCCGGCCAAGTACGAAGCCGTTACGGCTGCGGACATCGAACGGGTGGCCAAGGAAGACGTGCATCCGAACAACATGGTGGTTCTGGTAGTGGGCGACCGCGCCAAGATCGAGCCGCAGATGAAGGCCGTGAACCTCGGGCCGATCGAGGTTCGCGACGGCCAGGGAACGCTGTTGAAGGATCAGAAGTAGGGCGTTTGCAGCGACAATAAGAAGAGGTGCGGCCTGCGGGCTGCGCCTCTTTTTGCGTTGGGACCGCTTAGTCCTCCGCCACCACGACCGCCATCGACATTTCGCGAGAGTGTGTCAGGCTCAACGAAATGCGGCGCACGCCCATCGCCCCGGCGATCTGCGCGGCGCGTCCGCTCAGGTACATCTCCGGTCTCTGCCCTGGCAAGCGCCGCACCTCGAACTCCTTCCAACCGACTCCCCGGCTAAGACCGGTCCCCAGCGCCTTGGCCCCGGCTTCCTTCGCCGCAAAACGCGCCGCAAAGCTTTCCGCTGAAGCCCTTTTGGCCTGGCAGTAGGCGATCTCGCCGGGCGTAAACACCCGATTCAAAAACTGCTCTCCAAACCGCGCCACGCTGCGCTCGATCCGCGCGATCTCGATCAGGTCGGTGCCGAGGCCAATCACCATGGCACTAGTCTACTTAGTTCTTGTTTGTCATTCCGCACCCTGTGCGAAGCGAAAGGGAGGGAACCTGCACTTTGCTCTCGCGGAAATGTCGTTGCCCCCTGCAAATATTCGCAACACCCATCACGTTCCCGCTCCCTCCCACCGATAACACTTTGGAGACGCGAACCATGACTCCTATGCCGACCGATTGCCGCACGCACCCCATTCCGATCCCCGAACTCGCGCCCGCCCCGGCCATGCTGGATATCCATACTTTCAGCTACGAAGACCGCCGCGTGATCTTCCCCGCCGTGTCCGAGGCGCTGGAACTCTGCGGCTGCTGGCTGCTCAATCGCCGTCCCACTTCGCTCACACAGGTCGAGTTCCAATTTGAACTGCAACTGCGCTCCGTGCTCGACCTCTACGCCGCCCTCATCGCGGCGGGCCTCGAACTCACCCGCGCAAGCCATCAGGACCTCACCGTCCTCTGTTCACTGCGCAAGCATCAGGACCATCCCAACAGCCTTGCCGGCGTCGTCACCGTCCACCTCGAAGTCAATTTCCTCGAAGAATCCACGCCCATCCCGGGCCTGTCGAGCGGTGCCGCCTACGCCTGAATCGCAGCGGACTCAATGCGCATGGCTATGGTCGTGCGCATGTCCGCCGTGATGGTGATGGGAGTGGCCGTCGATCACTTCAGGCTCGGGGGGAGAACTGCAACCGTCCACCGTGGGGCAATCCGTGATCTCGACCTGGATGGTGGTGTGATTGATGCCGAAGTGGTCGCGCAGTTGATGGTTGATGCGTTCCAGCAGCGCTTCGCTGGCGATGAGGTCCATCTCGACGACCCGCACATGGCTGGCGAGCGCATGCGACTGCGAGCCGAGGCTCCAGACATGCAGGTCGTGAACGTTGACGACGCCTTCGACGTTCTGCATCGCGGCGCGCACTTCTTCGAGATGGACGTTGCGAGGCGTGCCTTCAAGCAGGATGTGCAGCGTTTCGCGAACGATGCCGACGGAACTCCACAGAATCATTCCGGCAATCAGCAGCGAGAGCATCGGGTCGATCCACTGCAGGCCCGTGAAGAGAATGCCGAGGCCGCCGAGGATGACGGCGGCGGTGGAGAGTGTGTCGCCCAGCATGTGCAGAAAAACGCTGCGGATATTGACGTCGCCGGAAAACTTCCAGAGCAACGCGGCGATAAGTCCGTTCATGACAACGCCGGCCGCGGCGACCCCCATCATCAGGTGCGGCTCGACGGCGACGGGCGCAGCAAAGC
>JALYTE010000353.1 GCA_030854435.1 Acidobacteriota bacterium
TGATGCACGCAGGAGATGGTGCAGTTGGGCGCGCAGGATTTCTCGGTGAGGAACTCGCGCTGGACGATCTCGGTGGTGTAGTCCGCGATGGGGATGCCGGGGTATCCGCGCTGCTGCGAGCAGTAGCTGACAATGCCGTTTTCGTCGAGGTACAGGTAGCGCGAACCGGCACGGCAACGCCAGTCGTTGGGTTCGCCGTTGGCGATGGCCTCTTGAAAGCCGTTGAAACGCGAGTAGCTGCGGCGCGTAAGCCTGCGAACCTCGTCCCACACTTTGCGCTCGCGCTCGCCGAGCGGCTTTAGCTGGCCAGAGCCGTCGTGGATGATGCCGATGGTCGAGCTGAATCCGAGTGCCAGCGCGCGTTTGGAAATCGTCAGCGCATCTTCCGGGTTACTGATGCCGCCGCCGACGACGGAGTTGATGTTGACGTGGAAGTCGGCGTGTTCGGCGAGCATGCGCAGCTTGGCGTCGAGGACTTTGAGGGATTTTTTCGACACGTCGTCGGGCATGACGTTGTCGATGGAAATCTGCATGTGGTCGAGGCCGGCGCGGTTGAGGCGCTCGATGCGGTCGGGCATGAGGAGGTAGCCGTTGGTGATCATGCCGGCAATCGCGCCGGTCTTGCGGATTTGGCGGACAACGTCGTCGAGTTCGGGGTGCAGGAGCGGTTCGCCGCCGGAGATGGTGATGACCGACGTGCCGAGGCGGCCGAGGTGGGCTATCCTCCGGGTCATTTCTGAAATTTCGACGGGGTCGGAGATGTCGTCGTACTCGTTGCAGTAGGTGCAGGCCAGGTTGCAGCGGCGCATGGGTACGATGTGCGCCATGTACGGGTGCGAGGTGGAAGCGATTGCGGAGGTGATGGAGCCTAGCTCGCGGAGCTTGCGCGCGGCGGCGATGAGGCGACGGCGCGCGGTCATGCGGCGGGCGGCGCGTGGGGGGGGCGGAGCTTGAGTTTCTACGGACATGCCAGTGTCTATTCTATCGCGGTGACGCACCTTTATCGCTTTGGTTGGGGTAGGGCGTAAACTCTTGTCATGACGCGCGCCATGACAAAGGAAGAGTTCCTCGCCGCTGCACCGGACGTGCTTTCCGCTGTGGTAGAAGACACCTTTGTTATCCGTCAAGGAGAGAAATTTGTGGCGGCGATCGTTTCGGAGCGGGAGTATGACATGATCCGGCGCGCGAGGGGCGAGCGCGCGATTGCGGCGCTGAATCGCCTGGGTAGCGCGATAGAATCGTCCGGCGCGTCGGAGAGCGAGCTTCGCGAGCTGGAAAAGGCACTTGATCGCAAAGCCTAGGGTCGTGGTCATCGATACCAACACGCTGGTGAGCGCTGCGATCTTTCGGAGATCTAAGCCAGCCCGCGCCGTGGTTGTCGCTTTTGAATCGGGCGACGTTCTTTCGTCCTCAGATACGCAGGACGAAATGCGCGAGGTTTTTCGGAGATCGAAGTTCGACCGCTACGTCCCGCTCCGCGACCGCATGAACGACATCGAGAACATCATCGAAGACATGGTATCGGTCGAGATTGTGGAACGCATATCGGTCTGCCGCGATGTCAAGGACGACAAGGTGCTCGAACTCGCCGTGAACGGGCACGCCGACTGCATCATTACCGGCGACCACGACCTGCTAACGCTGCATCCGTTTCGCGGTATTGCGATCCTTACGCCGGTCGCCTATCTGGCGTTATAACTCCCGTTACACTGGAAGTCTGAGAGGAACCTATGCCGCGCGAAATCAACTGGAACGATACCCTGGAGATTGGCATTCAACTGCAGGAGATGTTTCCCGATCTCGACCCCTACACGGTGCGCTTCACCGACCTGCATCGCTACGTGACGACGCTTCCGGGGTTCGTGGGCGATCCGCTGAAGTCGAACGAGGCGATGCTCGAGGCCATCCAGATGGCTTGGCACGAAGAGTACGAGGACGCGAAGAACGGTTGAGCCACGCTTAATTCAAGCAGGGGTGGCAGTCGGCCGGCCGCGACGCAGGATTTGCGTGGGCAACTTCGATCCGGTCAGGAGCAGGGTGCCCAGCGCGGCGATGGCCCAGATCACGCTCCCAATGGCAATCATCGCCAGATCGCCTTCGTGGGTCGCGACCGGCGGAATGAAGTAGACGACCCCTGCGGTCGCGCCAAACGCTGCGACGGCCGCAAACGACGCGCGGCCCAGCTCGCCCCACTCCAGGTGGTGGAGGCTTACCAGCCGTTTTTTGTGCAGCAGCACGGCGAGCACGACCGTTTGCGCGACGATGCAGATATCCGATGCGATCGCCAGGCCGATCATGCCGAGCAAATGAAACAGCGCCCAATAGACCGGGGCGGAAAGCAGGACCACAGCGGTGCTCGCGATGGCGGGGGTGCGCATGTCGCTGGCGGCGTAGAAGGCGCGCGCGAAGATGCCCTGCACGGCCCAGACGGCCAGCGTGAACGCGAACACGCAGAATAGCTGGCGCATGACGGCCACGTCGTAGCTGTTGAATTTTCCGCCGCGAAAGATGTCCATCAGCCAGTGGGATAGGGCCAACATCCAGGCCGTGACCAACATGCCGACGGCAAACAATCTCGACACCGATCGGGCCACGGAGGTGGAGAAATCGTGGTTGCGGCCGCGCTGAAAAATAGCCGCGAAAAACGGCAGCGAAGCCGCCCCGGCGGCCGGGCCGATGATGTTGAACGGCGCGTTGAAGAGGTCTTTCGCGTTGGTGATGAGGGTGACGCCGCCCAGGTCGCGAGAGGCGAATTTATTGATGAAGATGCTGTCGAACATGACCAGCGAAACGCCCAGCATCAGCGGCAGCGAGAGGTGGAACCACTCTAGAAATGCGGGGTCGCGAAAATCGATGATGGGGCGGTAGCGCAGGCCGTTGCGAAACGCGCCCAGCGAGTTGAGCAGCGCGGACCCGACCATGACGCCCGCCAGCGCGCCGACGGCCAACGAATAGACCCCGATGCGACGGTGCAGCAACAGCGCCCCGAGCAGGATGCCGCCGTTGTAAATCAGCGGCGTAAACGCCTGGTAGATAAAAATCTTGCGCAC
>JALYTE010000385.1 GCA_030854435.1 Acidobacteriota bacterium
CGAAGCTGTGCCGCAGCGTGTGCATGGTGATGTGCTTGCCGATGCCGGCCGCCTCACGGGCGGTCTGGCAGGCGAGCTGGACGCTGCGGATGCTGACATGCTGGGCCGGGTCGCAGCCGGGGAACAACCACTCCGCGCGGGGGCGCTCGGCCGCCCAGTAGGTCCGCAGCAGGTCGAGCAGCTTCGGCGAGAGCATGACCAGGCGGGCCTTGCCGCCCTTGCCGTCGGCGATGTGCAGCGTCATGCGCGTGCTATCGACATCGCGCGCACGCAGGGCGACGACTTCGAAGACACGCAGCCCGGCGGCATAGGCGGTGACCAGCACGGCGCGCATCTTGCGGTCGGGGACGGTCGCGAGAAACTGGCCCACCTCCTCGACGCTGAGCACGGTAGGCAGCTTGCGCGGGCGCTTCTGGAAGGGCAGCCTGGGCAGCACCCAGTCCCGCTCCAGGACGACCGTGTAGAGGAAGCGCAGGGCAGCGACGTTGACGTTGAAATACGACGCCGAGACGTTCCGCCCGACCAAGTGGTTCAGGTAATCCCGCAGCTGCTCCGGCCCAACCTCAGCCGGAGATATGCGGACGTGGCGAGCGAAACGGCTCACGGCGAACAGATAGTTGCGCTGGGTGTAAGGCGAGAGGTTGCGAACCGTCATGTCCTCGATCATGCGACGGCGAAGCGGGCTCATGGGGCATCTCCTTTGATGGTGTGCTGACAACAGCAGAGCCATCTTGCCCCTCAACACGATCACACGCCGCCGTGGCGCGCTCTCCAAACGTCACCTGAGCAACGCAGGCGACGAAGCAAATACTCCGCTGGTAAAGCCCCAGAAACATCGTAATTGCTCACGTGGGTAGCTTTGGCGGCGCCTGAGATCGCGATGATGCGGTGAGCGCATTGGTTGTTGACGCGGTCACGGGCGGGTTGATTCGCTGGCTATGTGACGCCCGCGCTGGACCTTTCCAAGCTGTCCGTCGCGGAGAAGGATGCGCTCATCCTGTCTCTGCTGCCGTTGGTTGGCTGGCTGGAAGCGGCATTGGCGCGGATCGCCGAACTGGAAGTGCGACTTGCCAAGTTCGAAGCTACGCTGAGGACGCCGGATAATTCCTCGCTACCGCCGTCCAAGGGCCAGAAAGCGGATGGTAAGACGGACGGCCCCAAGCCGCCGCGCAAAGGTCATCCCGGCGCCGCCCGCACGCTCGAGCCGAACCCGGACCGCATTGTCGATGCGCGGCTCGATGCTTGCCCACGTTGCGCCGCCGCTTTCCCTGAGGATCGGCAGACGCCGGTGCAGGTCTACGACCGCATCGAGATGCCGCCAATCAAGCCGGACGTGACCCGGGTGCGGCTGTTCGGCGGACGCTGCGCCTGTTGCGGCGAGCGCGCGCTTGCGTCGGCGCCCGCCGGGCTGGAACCGGGCTCGCCGTTTGGCAAATCCATCGAGGCGCTGGTGGTCTACCTGCACTACGCCCAGGCAATCGGGCTGGAGCGGCTGCGCCTCGTGTTGGGCGAGATCTTCGGCCTGTCGGTTCCGCTGGATGCTCTCGCATCCGGCAGCGAAGGCGGGCTGTGCAACATCCTCGCCCGTGCCACCGCGCCGCTGAGCGCCGCTGCGCACGCCATCGCCGCCCAGGTCACCGCGGCCGAGGTCATCGCCAGCGACGAAACATCGGTGCGGGTGATGAAGAAGACGCAATGGGAATGGGTGTTCGTCGCCGCGTTCGCGATGCTGCACGTCATCCGGCCCACCCGTGGCGCGGATGTCGTGCGCGAGGTGTTCGGGGCCATCCGTCCGCGGATTTGGGTATCCGACAGCTTGGCCGCCCAGCGCGGACACGCCGATCTGTGGCAAATGTGCCTGGCCCATCTGCTGCGCGACACGCAATACGCCATCGATTGCGGTGATGAAGGCTTCGCCATGGCGCTGAAGTGGCTGCTCTTGCGCGCGATCGCCATCGGGCGACGGCGAGACAGATTGCGCGACATCACGCTGGCCCAGTATCGCGCCGATCTGGATCGCAGGCTGGACCGCGTGCTCGCTCTGCCGCGTCGTGGCGAGGTCGCCGAGAAGTTGCGCCGACGCATCGCTCGAGACCGTGCGCATCTGTTCGTGTTCGTCACTGAACGGGCCGTGCCGGCGACCAACAACGTCTCCGAGCGCGCGCTGCGCCCAAGCGTGATCTTCCGCAAAGTGACGAATGGTTTCCGTTCCGAATGGGGCGCCCAAACCTACGCAGCGTTCCGAACCGTTGTCAGCACCGCCAAGGCGAACGGTCGATCCGTCCTCGACGACCTACGCGCCGCGCTCGACGCCAAGCCAAATGGCGCTGTCTGCTCGCAGGTAGGGTGAGCAATTACAGATGAACAGCAGATGGTGTGATCGATCGGTCCAAGACGCGGGACACTCCGGAATCCCCAATGGCCCTCCATGAGGCCGCCAGTTTGTTTGGAACCCGTGTCGCGGAAACCATCTTGGCCAGCGCTC
>JALYTE010000391.1 GCA_030854435.1 Acidobacteriota bacterium
ACTCCACCGGCCCCGCCAGCGGATGTTCGCCCTCGCCCTTCAGCCTGCGCTGCTTCAGCGCGAAGTACCATTTCGCGGGCTTGTCCGCATCGTCGATCAGCATCAGCCCCGGATTCGACCGCAGCCCGCGCGCCTGCTCAATCATCGTCTGCTGGTCCTGCTCGACGAACCGTGCCCCGAAGTACCGCACCAGCGGCGTCACGAACGGCACATAATACCCGATGTCCCACGCCGCCAGCACGTCGATCCTGCACGTCGAAGCCGTCACCGGCGTCACAGTCGTTAGCGACGAAAACCACCGCCTGGTTCCGCGCGAACTTTTCGCGACGATCGTCTCGTAGCGCCGGTTCGGCAGTACAAAGTCGATCGTCGTCACGGGCTTGCCCAGCAGCTTGTACGGCGCGGAGTTCGACGAAGGCGCATGAGGCGACATCCTGAAGCCCTGATCCAGCGGCTCAAACTTTTTCGTCTTCTCGTGAATGCTCGCCGCGCTGCGCCACCACCACGCGCGGTGCACGAACGGCCCATGCGCCGGATCCATCAACCCGATAATTCCGTGATCGACATTGCACGGCAGGTCGGCCTGTAGGTGCGCCGAGCGAAACCTCGCCCCAAACTTCGGCAACTCCGGCACCGCAGGCAACGCCGCCAAATCGACCACCCGCCCCGCCCCCGCCGCTGGAACATACACCCACGCGTATCCATCGCGCTCGACCACCGGAAACGCGTTCGCATAAATCTTCTTCGGCTCGAGGCCGTCGTGCGTCGTCAGTGACGGAATCTCCTGGCACTGCCCACCGCAAGGCTCAAACCGCCAACCGTGATACTTGCACTGCACGGTCTCGCCGTCGAACCAGCCCGCCGACAGCGGAATCCCACGATGCGGACAAACATCGCGCAGGGCAAACATCGCCCCATCGCTTTTTCGACCCAGCAGCATAGGAATCCCCAGTAGCGTCGCCACGGCCGTCGCGCCTTTGCCCAGCGCGTCCGCCCGCAACGCCGGATACCAGTCCCCAAACACCATCTCCGCCGTCGGCCCCGAGGCCGCGCCAACCTGAACCAACTCCTCCCGCACACGCATTGGCTTCATCATTCCCACGCCACGAGTCTACCCACCTCGCCCAAACACTGTCATCTCATCCATGGAAACCTTGTCATCGGAAACCTTGTCATTTCACAACGCCTTCAGCCCCTGCTTCGCCGTTTTAGTCAGCGGACTCCGACTTCGGCGTCAACACACCGATCTCGGTCGCCATCGCCTGATGACCCAGCCCAATCGCCTCCGCAATGCTGCTGAACTGGAGTCCCGGGTCGCCCTTCACAAACATCACGCGCTCTTGCCGCGTCGCGAAGATGTTTGTCAGGCGCGAAACAACCTCCGGCTTAGCCACCGCTTGCCGGTTGATGGAGTAGCTGGTCGCTCCGCCGTTCGCCCCGGAATAGATATGCAAAATGACTGTGTCCTCCGGCGGTGGCAGCGTCACCGCCTTCAATGGCGGCTGCGGAACGACCGCACGTAGGCCGGTCGGCGTTAGCGGCACGATGACCATGAAGATGATGAGCAGCACCAGCAGCACGTCGATTAGCGGCGTGACATTGATTTCGGATTTCTGGTTGGGATTTAGCGTAGAGAACGACATGGCAACACCTCACTGAATTAAAAGTGAGTGAGCGAGCGCCCGATCCATTAGACACCGCCGAGGTCCTGGGCGGCTTTAATCTCGCCGAAAAGGCAAAGGCGGCGAACGCCATGCGTTTGCCGCCCTTCGAGTGCCCGTCCCTGCGCTTAGAAACGCTGCGTTACTGCCCTGCCGCGACGCGCGGCGTAATGATGCCGATGTTCGTCACGTCCGCCGTATGACCCATGCCGATCACCTCGGCGATCTTGCCAAAGTCGAGGTTCGCATCGCCTTTGACGAACATGACCTTCTCCTGCCGAGTCGCAAAAATTTCTTCCAGCTTGGGCGTAATTGCGGACTTCGCAAAGTCGCTGTCGTTGATCTTGTAACCGGGCTCGCCCGCGCCGTTCGACGTGACCTGGACGACGATGGTGCGGTCGTTCGGGACGTCCGGCTGGTTCTTCTTCGGCGGCTGCGGCACCAGGGCGTCGAGGCCCTTCGGCGTTACCGGCACGATGACCATGAAGATGATAAGCAGCACCAGCAGCACGTCGATCAACGGCGTCACGTTGATCTCGGAAACTGCTCCGCCTGTTCCTCCGCCACCCATTCCCATATCGAATCTCCTTCTTTTGCGGCGCGGACTGCCCGCGCGGACTACTGAATGCTATTGTCGGTCAACAACCCGAGTTGGCTGACGCCCGCGGTGCGCACGGCGTCGATGGCGTCCATCACCTTGCCGTAGTTGGCGCGATTGTCCGCTCGCATATACACCGTCTTGTCGGCCGCCGCGTCCGTCTTCTTCGCCAGCAAATCTGCGACGCGCGTCCCAAGATCGCTGAGTGAAACTTGGTCGGCACCCAGGAAGGTCTTGCCGTCGCGCGTCACCGCGATGACGATCGCATCTTCCTTGTTGGCGTTTTCCATCACCACGGCCGCCGAAACCTTCGGCAGTTCCACATTCACCTTGTTGTTCAACATCGGGGTGATGACCATGAAGATGATCAGGAGCACCAGCATCACGTCCACCATGGGCGTCACGTTGATGTTCGAGTTGACCTTCTTGCCTTCTTCCCGCTTCGCAATTGCCATCGGATGCTCCGTTGTAATGCCCGGCTTGCTGAGCCGGGTCGGCCTTGAATCGATGCCCTCTCCGCTTGGCCGCCAACCCCGGTTGCCGTTCGCTTCGGCAACCGGGATATTGGCCCGTGAATCTCGCAGAAAAGGAGCGGAGTCGCCAGTTTAGCGGTGGCTCTGCTTGATGAAGTAGTCGACCAGTTCCGACGAACTGTTGTCCATCTCGACGTCGAACGCTTCCACCTTGTTGGTGAAGTAGTTGAACGTCATGACCGCCGGGATGGCGACGACCAGACCGAAAGCGGTCGTGACGAGCGCTTCCGAAATACCGCCGGCGACCTGGCCGATGCCTGAGCTCTTCGAACTCGCAATCGACTGAAAGGCGTTCAAAATACCGATGACCGTGCCCAGCAAGCCGATAAATGGCGCGGTCGAACCGATGGTCGCGAGACCGCCGAGGCCCTTCTTCAGCTTGGCGTGAACGATGGATTCAGAACGCTCCAGCGCGCGCTTGGAGCTTTCCACCTGCTCGTCGGTGATGGAGCCGCCCGAACCGAAGCTGCGAAACTCCTGCAGGCCGGCGGTGACGACTTCGGCGAGGTGCGACTTCTTGGAGCGGTCCGCGACTTTGATCGCCTCGTCCAGACGGCCTTCCTTCAGGGCACCGGCCACGCGGGGCGCAAACTCGCGCGACTGCTTGCGGGCCGCCGAGAAGTACAGCCAGCGATCGATGATGACGGCCAGCGAGTAGATCGACATGATAAACAGAATCACGACGATGCCGCGGGGAATCCAGCTCATCTGGTTCCACATGCCGACCAGGCTGAAGCTGGGCGCGCCCGCTTCGGCCTGAAAGAACAGGGCAAGGGATGCCGAGGGTGCGTGAGCGAAATTTGAGAGTTGAGCGAGAATCACGAGATCTTTCCTCCTGGTATTTAAGTCGAAAGTTCATGCAAAAATGTGTCTGGATCGTCGAAGGTGACGGCAACTGCGAGAAAACTTGCCGCGCGGAACAGGTGCATGGTGTTGCGTGTAGTCGCGTTGCGGATCGTTTGCCCTTGCACCCGTATTGCTTGGCAAGAGTTAGACGCCAATAAGGGCCGGACCGCTTACAGGCGGAGGTCGATCCTTGAAGAATCGAAGAATCAGCCTCCGCCATTAAGGTTGAAGTTCACGATCACCGTCGTATCCACTTCGGTGGGTTCGCCGTTCAAAAGATAGGGCTTGTAGCGCCATTGTTTGACCGCATCGAGCGCCGCGCCTTTCAGCATCTCGGGGCCGCTGACCGCTTCCAGCTTCTCGATCGTGCCGGTTTTCGAGATGATGGCATGCAGTGTTACCTGGCCTTGCATGTGGGCGGCCTTTGCGATGGGCGGATAAATCGGGGTCGGGCCGCTAATTTTCAGGCCCGACGTAACACCGCTCGAAATGCGTTGTGGCCCGGTCGGCTTGGGTTTGGCCACGTTGATCACCGGGCCTTTGCCCGTGCCGCCGACCATCCCGCCGAACACGCCGCCCGCCGAACCGCCCGTCATGCCCATGCCCTGGACACCGACGCCTGCGGGTGGAGGCGGTGCCTCTTCCTTCACCATCTTGATGTCCTTGGGAATCTTGGTGGGCGCGTGCAGGCCCTGGTCGATCTCGGAAACCATCTTGATCGGCACCACCTTCATTGGCGGTGGCGGTGGAGGAGGCGGAGGAGGCGGTGGAGGAGGCGCGCTCAACGACGCCGTCAGCGAGTTCTTCGGCAACGCCTCGGGATACAGCAGGGGAATCAGGACCAGGACCAGGACGATGGCCGCGTTCAAAGAGAACGTCGCGATCATCCAGTACCTCGACTTCGACTTGATCCGTCCGCCGGATTCGAGCAATGAGTCTTCAAACATAAGCGACCTCGGTCCCTGTTCGGGAGAGCTTCCTGCCTTAGACACCGTACATGGTCAAATTGTTCCCGCTTTGTTCTGGCCTGTTCCTACTTCAGATGCGGTCTACAGGCTTAACGCCCAAAACTACCGTTTGGCCGCCGGCAGCGTGGCCCCTTTGCCGCTTAAACGCCCGCGCGACGCTCGCCAGTCCTGGTACGCCACCAACATCGGGGCCGCCACCGCAATCGACGAGTACGTGCCGATCAGGATGCCGATGACCAGCGCAAACGAGAAGCCGTGTAGCACTTCTCCGCCAAACAGATACAAACTCAACACCGTCAGAAACGTCAGGCCGGAACTGATGACCGTCCGGCTGAGGGTCTGATTGATGCTGCGGTTGACCACATCCGAGAGCGACTCCCGGCGATTGGCCGCCAGGTTCTCACGAATACGGTCGAAAACTACGATCGTGTCGTTCATCGAGTAGCCGATGAGCGTCAGGATCGCTGCGATAACGGTAAGGGTGATCTCCTGGTTCGTCAAGCTGAAAGCGCCGACCGTGATCAGCGTATCGTGAAACACCGCCACCACCGCCGCCACGCCGTAGATCAATTCAAACCTGAACCAGAGATAAACCAGCATCCCCAGCAGCGAATAGAAGGTCGCCCAGGCGGCTTGATGCTTGAGCTGCTTGCCTGCGGTGGGGCCGACGATGTCAATCTGCTCGATATTGAAGGCAGAGTCGTGGTAGTTCGCGCCCAGGGCACCCTCCACTTCCTGGCGGCCCAGGTCGTGGGCCTGGTCGGACATTTCCGGCAGCGAAATGAGTTCCTTGTTCGCCGCCTGGCCGCTGGGGTCGGAGATGCGCTGGATCGTGAATCCATGCACTGCGGCCTGGTCCAGCGCTTGGCGGATATGGTCCTCGTTGGGCGCGCTCGCAAACGCCACGCGCATCTGCGTACCACCCTTGAAGTCCACGCCCTGCGGGATGCCATGCCAGAACACCATGCTCAAAATGCCGGCCACGGAGAAAATGAGAGAGAAGCCGAGGAAATACCACTTCTTCCCCAACCAGTCGATATTTGTCGCGCGAAATAGTTCCAATTTTCTTTCCTCAACCGGTGCCGCGAACTTCGCACAGGCACCGCACTTGCCGTTACTTTTGCTTTTGCTTTTGCTGTTGCCCTTGCTTTTCTTTCTGTCATTCCCGCAGGGAACCTGCTTTTGCTTCAATACCTGTTCGCTGCTTCAAATCGACAACGCCGACGTCCGCTCCCGCTTGCTCAACAGATAATCAAAAATCGTGCGCGAAACGAACACTGCGGTAAACAAATTGGCCAGCAACCCGATCGTCAGCGTGACCGCGAAACCCTTCACCGGCCCGGTGCCCAGGATGAACAGAATCGCTGCGGAAACGATAGTCGTGACGTGGGTGTCGATGATCGTCACCCAGGCGTGCGCGAAGCCTTCCTGAATGGCCGCGGCCGACGTTTTGCCCAACCGCAACTCTTCTCGAATGCGCTCGAAGATCAGCACGTTCGAGTCCACGCCCATGCCGATGGTCAGGATCACGCCCGCGATTCCCGGCAGTGTCAGCGTCGCGCCGGAGAAGCCCATGAAGCCCAGCAGCAGGACGAGGTTCAGGACCAGCGCGAGGTCCGCATTGATGCCCGCGCCGCGATAGTAAACCAGCATGAAGACCATCACGAAGCTCATGCCCGCGACCGCCGCGATCACGCCCTGGCGAATGCTGGCCGCCCCCAACGACGGGCCGACGGTGCGCGTTTCAGTGTACTCAATCGACGCGGGCAGCGAGCCGGTGCGCAGCATCATGCTGAGGTCCTGCGCCTGCTGCTGTGTAAAGCCGCCCGTGATGCGCCCAGAGTCGCGGATAGCGCTCTCGATGCCCGCCACTTCCTTGACCTTGTTCTCGAGCACAATGGCCATGCGGCCCGTGCCCTTGACCGAGTCGGTGTACTTATAGAAGCGATCGCCCGCCTCGGTGGTCAGATTGAAAGTCAAGTCGGGGCGGCCATTCTCGTCGCGCGAAGGCTGCGCGTCGCGGAAGTCCGTGCCTTCGACGATGCTGGCGCGCTTGAGCACCCAAACCTCATCGGGACCGGAGCCGGTCGATGAACCGCGCACCAGTTCTTCGTCGAATGGAAGAGTGCCGCCCATCGCAGCCAGCGCCGCTGCCTCGCTCTCGTAAGGCTGGCCCACAACTTCGTGGATCTCCAGCTTGGCGGTCGATTGGATGATGCTTCTGACGTGGTCGAGGTCGGTGACGCCGGGCAGCTCGACCAGAATCTGGTTTTCGCCCAAGCCATATTTTTCGATGTGCGGCTCCGCCACGCCCAGCGAGTCGATGCGTTGCCGGATGGCTTCCATCGAAACGTCCACCGTGCGGGTGTCGCTGTCGCGCATCGCCGCCTGCTTCATCGTCATGGTGAAGCCGCCGTTGGCAGAGGCAACGTCATACGCCGAATACTCGTTGCCGGTCAACACGCCGCGGATATCGCTCGACTGATTCAGCGTGCCGCCAGTGATGGTGATGGTCTCGGGATGCGCGGGGTCGAGCTTGGCCGCGTTCGCGCCGTACTGCGCCAGCGCCACGTTCAGCGCCTGAGTGTCGCGGTCGGTGGTCGAATTGATCGCCTCGATCGTATGCACCTTCAGCACCAGGTGCGTTCCGCCCTTGAGGTCGAGGCCCAAGTGAATGCGATTCAGCAGCGATTGCTTAAGTCCGCCGTGCGGAATCCCAAATATCCCGTAAATGAAGATCACCAGAACTGCGATGATGAAGCCGGCTTTTGTTGCGAGGTTCTTGCCCATCTGCTTATTGTCCTAAACCTTCCATCCGCTCGGCATCTTTGCGCGGCGTCTTACTTTGCGAAACTTTGCCCCTTACTTCGCGCCCTTAGCGTCAGGGCGTTTGCTCAAACCTTCGTCACTTCTTCCGTCGTCACGGCCGCGATCGCGCTCTTTACAATCTCCAGCTTGATATTGTCCGGCTGCACGCGAATCACGATCACGTCATCCTTCACGGTAATCACCGTCCCGCGCAAACCGCCGGTCGTGGTCACTTTATCGCCGGACTTGACCTGCGCCAGCATGGCCTGCCACTGCTTCTGCTTCTTCTGTTGCGGCGCGAACAGCAAAAAGTACATCGCCACGAAAAACAGCAGGATGAACGGCAATCCGCCCAGCGAACCGAACCCGGGTATCCCGTCGAAAAATATTGCGAACACGTTCACTCTATCCATCCCATCGCCGCAACAAACAGGCGGCAAAGCCTGTCGCCGTTCATCGGCTCTTCTTGAAGCAAACCTGTTTCGGAGATTTCATCCCGGAGAACCGGTCGCAAACCCAGCCGCGCAGAAAAGGTTTCCACGCCGGACACACGCCCGCTACCCCCGGAAAGTCACACCTGAACCTTTAGCATCGCGTACCGCCCCCAGCATGTCAAGAAAACCTGGCACCGCACGCCATCGAACTAGGGCTGCGGGGGCATCGGCGTCAGTTCGATATTTACTCCGCTCACATCTCCATCGCCAACCGTAATCGTCTGCTGAAACGGTTGAAACCCCGGCGTCGGCGTGCTGGAAACACCCTGCCCCTGATCGCCGCGAGCCCGGCCAAACTGGACAGGAGCTCCTGCCGGGCCGGCGGCGGGAACGGCCAGCGTATAGGTCCCGGGCGGAACGTAGCTTAAGACATAGCTGCCGTCGGTAGAAATCTGGCCGGTACGGTTCAACGTGTTGTCTTGCGAATCGACGATACGCACGAACCCCGAGCCGATAGACACTCCGCCTGAAACCGCGCTCACACGGCCCGAGATTCTGTGCAGCGCATGAAGGTCGAGCTGGAACGGAACATCGTCGCGCTCCTCCCCGGCCCGCACCGTAATCGCCACAGCGTCGCCCTTGCGGACTTTGCCCGGCGAGTACAGCGTGATCCCCATATTGCGCGAGAAGCTGGACCCGCCGCTGGCGGTCATCGGCGCAATTACCGTAGCGCGTAACACATAACCGCCCGCCGCCAGGCCCGTGAGCCGGAACTGGCCGCGATCGTCAGTGGCCGCAGACCCGAAGACGCCGGAGAAGCCGAAAGCGCCTCCACCCCGGCCGGTTCGTCCGGTCGGCTGGCCGCCAGTTGGCGTCGCTGTCGTCTGCGCTACGGCGTTAATCTGCACCCCGGCCGCCGGGCTGCCATCGTCCCACAGCATTTTCCCGGCAATCACCGCCCCGCGCTCCAGTGTCAGGTTGACCGTGGCCGTGGTTCCCGCGGAGACGTGTACAACGGGCACGCTGGCCAACACCGATTGCGCGTCCGCTCCCAGTAGGACCGAGGTGAGCAACGTGGACTGCGAGACGTACCCCATGGCCGACGCCGTGACATAGTAGTCGCCCACGGGGACGCTGCCCGCCGCGAACTGGCCGTCGAGGTCGGTGCGGGCCTGGATGCGCGGACCGTTGCGGTCGCTCCCACCGGATCCAATCACTACGCCGGTCAGCATCACCTCCGCGAACCGCGCCGGGCGTTGCGTGTCGCCGCAAACGATGCGCCCCGAAACCGACCCCGTAGGCGCGGCCACAGCTGGCTGCTGCTGTCCGTGCACCACCTGAGGATCCCGAACAACCTGCGCCACCGCATGCGGCACGGCGCCGGGCATAAGGCTGACGCAACAGATGATCGCAAATCGCTGAACCGCTCGCATGAATATAAATTCCAAAAACCGAAGATAAGAAGATAAAAGGCCGGTTGCCTCAAGGAAGCGCTGTTTTGTTAAGGATATGACTAAACAGGCTGCGGAAAGTCACAAAAGGCGTATCCCTAGTTGTTTGGCCGTTCGGCAAGGGCGATGCGCGGGATGGATTGATAGTCGTCGATGAAGCGGATGTTGTTCCAGCCCTGCAAGAGGTTGTTTAGCGCGTCGCGTTGGCCGTGGCCGATTTCGAGCGCGAGCAGACCGTGTTCGCGCAAGGCCGCGTAGGCCGCGGGGACAAGGCGGCGGTAGACTTCGAGGCCGTCGTCGCCGGCGAACAGCGCGCTGTGCGGCTCGTGCTGAACGACCTCGGGCTGCATCGTCGCGGCGTCGCCTGCGGGAACGTAGGGTGGGTTCGAGACCATGGCATCGAAGTGGAACCCTGGTTCGAGCGCGGGAAGCAGGTCGCAGTGGAGGAACTGAATGCGGTCGTCGCATGAGTGAGTGCGTGCGTTGTCGCGGGCGACTTCGAGCGCCGCGGCGGAGATGTCGGTTGCGGTGAAGTTGGCTCCCGCGAGATGGGTGGCGAGCGCGATGGCGATGGCCCCCGAACCCGTGCCGATGTCGGCGATCTGCAACGTGCGCTCGTCATGAAATTGCGTGGCCCAGAGCAGCACGGCTTCGACGAGGCGCTCAGTTTCGGGGCGGGGGATCAAAACGTCGGGATTGACGCGGAGATCAACGCCGTAGAACTCCTGATGGCCGGTGATGTATTGCAGCGGCTCGCGAGCGGCTCGGCGGGCGGCTATCGAGTGAAGCTGCGCGAGTTGTGCTTCGCTGAGGGCGGCATCGGGGTGAGCGAGCAGCCACATGCGGTCGCAGTGGAGGATGTGCGCGAGCAAGGTGTCGGCGTCGCGGCGGCCATCGGGACTTCCGATTCGGGTTGTGGCTTCGAGCAGGGCTTCGCGGACGGTCATGGCGCTGAAGCAAGCATAGAACGTTGGAAGATGGCGGTCTCCATTTGTCGAAAGGGGTCCGGCGAAATCATCGCGCGAATCGCAGTAGCACGAGTTCGGAAAGCGCCCTTCCATCTCCGTTCAAGCCGTTCATTTTTTCTCGAAGATGAGGAAGTAGTCCTGGCCGTCGTCTTTGGTGAAGTCGTAGCGGGCGACTTGCTTGAAGCCAGCTCGTTCAACCTCTTCGCGCACGGTCTTCTCACCGAGGCCGTGGTCGTCGCCCGTGCCGTTGCGGTCGATGATGCCGAAACGCGCACCAGAGCGCATGGCGGCGCGCAAGGCCGCGAGGACGAGTTGGGGATGCGCGATCTCGTGGTAGACCTTCAGCATTAGTACGGCGTCCACGCTGGCGGGCGGAAGTTTGGGGTCATCGGGCGTGCCGAGGACAGGCTTGATGTTGGCGAGGTGTTCATTGGCCGCGCGCTTCTGGATATACGCGGTGTACCGCGGGTTGATGTCTTCGGCTAGGACCGTGCCTTGGGGGCCAACACGTTTGGCTGCGATCACGGAGAACCAGCCGCCGCCCGCGCCGATGTCGGCGACCGTCTTGCCCGGCGTGATGCGCAGCAGATCCATCACGCGGTCAATGTGCAAGTGCTCGGCGCGGCCGGGAGTTTCAAAAATGGAGAGGTCGCCAGTGTAGGGTGTGCTGGTGGGATGCGGCTGCGGGGCTTGTGCGCTGAGGGACGCGGCGAGGAGGAAGAGAAGTGGAAGGCGAAGCAGGCGCATGGTGGTTAGACGCTCTCGTCTCTGTTCGAGGCTGGACTCGCTACAAGTCCATGTGCCGGGTGCCCCATGTCCGGATTTTCGGTCATGGGCTCCGCTGGGGCTTGTACCGGTGGGCGACACCCCCGCATCTTTGTTCATTCTCTTCGTCTCCATGGGATATGTTCTCTTGACATCTGTAATATTACATGTTACAACAAGGGAGTGATTCAGTCTTTCAGGCATGCGGGACTGGAGAAGTTCTTCAAGACCGGTTCCAAGTCGGGCATCCGACCCGACCACGCAAAGAGGCTGGCGCGGCAGCTTCTCGCCTTGAATGAAGCCAAAGCGGCCGCTGCGATGAATTTTCCAGGATGGCGTCTCCACCCGCTCCAAGGAGAACTTGCAGGCCATTGGTCGGTCCGCGTGGACGGCAACTGGCGGATGACCTTCCACTTCGACGGCGAGGACGCAGTTCTCGTCGACTATCGGGACTACCACTAGGAGGAAACCATGAGGATGCACAACCCACCCCATCCCGGCGAGATACTCAAGGAAGCTCTGGAGAGCATTCCGATGACGATCACTGAGTTTGCCGCTCACATTGGTGTCGCGCGGGTCAATCTCTCGCGGATCGTCAACTGTCGGGGCGGCATTACGCCCGAAATGTCGATCAAACTCAGCCAGGCCTTCAGGCAGGGTCAGGGGGACATCTGGTTCAGAATGCAGGCGGCCCACGATTTCTGGCAAGCGTCTCAGGTGAGATGCACAAAGGTTCAGCCTGTCAAAATGAAGCTGGCCAAGGCGGCGTAGATTCAGGAGCGACACCAAGGTCGCTTACCCCGTTTTCAGGTATTGCCGCCAGTCTTCCGACTCGGCGACCTGCTTGACGATCGCGTTGCGTTCGACGAGAAGAGCGCGCATGTAGCGGCGGAGGAGGAGGCGTTCGGCAAGCCAACCCAGCGGGCCGAGCGGCGCGGAGACGCGGAAGTCGTCGCGCATTTCGGTGCGAGGTTTGCCGTTGGAGTTGGGGTGGAGCGCGCGGAAATGGTGATCGTGCTGCATGGAATGGAACGCCCCGCGCAGCATCGTGTCCTGAAAGTAATTGGGCCGGTCGAACGCGGTGATGGCGCTGGTCAGATGCTGGCGGACGCCAAAGTGACGGGCGCGCCATGTGACCTTCTCGCCGGGGCCGATGAGTCCGGTGCGCGTGCCTGCGGTGGCCTGCTCGCCGGAGTGCGTGTTGCCGAGCAGATGGACTTCGATGGAGCGCGCCAGATCGAAGCAGCGCGCGACGGGAGCGTCGATGATCGTGATTTCGTGCAATGCAATCATGCCGTAAACTTTCAAGGCCAGTGCTTGTTCCAGTGTGGCATGGTAGCGGGTTTCTGCATCCGACACAGTAGATTCAATTTGAAAGCCGGGGAGTGCGAATGCAAGTTGTGAACGGGGGTTGGAAGTTCCTTGCGGTACTGGGTTGCGTGATGGCTTGCACCGGAGGCAGTGCGCGAGCGCAGGGTTCGGCGAAGGACATCGTTGGCACCATGCTGGCCAATGAGCGCAACGCCGCCGCGCACAAGGACAACTTCATGTATCTGTCGAACGAGCGCTCGGAGCGCACGTTGGGGCGGCTTTGGACGGAGCGCGTGGTGGAAACGCCGCACGGCCGCGTCCGCTTTTTGATGGCCGAGGACGGCAAACCGATTTCGGCGAACCGGGTGCAGCAAGAACGGGGGCGGCTGGCCAACGATGTCGCGCATCCCGAGGCTTTCGAGCAGCGCGAGAAGGCGCAGAAGGACGAGGAGTCGCACGCTCGTCAGATGCTCGACCTGATCTCGAAGGGCTTCATCCTCGAGAATCTGAAAGAGGAGGGGGCAGACTGGCGCGTCGACTTTCGGCCTGACCCTAACTACTCGCCCAGCGGCCTCGAGCAGCACGTGTTGCACGGCATGACGGGATGGATGCTGATCAATCAGAAACAGTTGCGACTGCACCACATCGAGGGCCGTCTGCCCAAAGATTTGAGCATTGGATTCGGCCTGGTGACGGTCCATGCGGGCAGCAATTTCGAGTCGACCAAGGCGCAGTATGACGACCAGTGGCGGACGGTGCGCGTGATCTCGGACATTCGCGGCAAGGCGGTGCTATTCAAGACCATCGCCAAAAATCAGGACGTAGCGCGGAGCGAGTTCAAGCGCGTGGAAAATGACCTGACCGTGGCGCAGGCGGTGGAGTTGGTGGAGCGGTAGCGGGGTGGTTTGGCGAAGGGAAGAAGCAGATTCCCTGCGGGAATGACAGAAAGAAAAGCAAGAACGAAAACTTTTGCATTCCGGGGTCACCGTCTCGTCGTATAGATAGACGAGGGAATGGATGCAGCTTGATCCCGTAAAGTTTCGCAGTCTTGTCGAGCAGCACCAGAGCATGGTGTTTTCTATTGCTCTGCGCGTGACAGGCGAGTTTGGCGTCGCCGAAGAGGTGGCGCAGGACGTTTTTCTGGAGCTCTATCGCGGGTCGGATCGGCTGGAGTCGGACGACCATGTGCGCTTTTGGCTGCGGCGGGTGACCGTGCATCGGGCGACCGATTCGCTGCGCCGGACGGCGCGTCAGCCGGAGGCGGGCGCGGAAGAATGGATGGAAGAAGAGCACGATTTCTCGGGTGAAATTGCCTCGCTGGGACCGGGCGTGGAAGCGCGACTCGAAGATTTGCTGCGGACTTTGCCCGAAGCGATGCGGGTCGCGGTCGTGCTGCGTTATCAGGAAGAGATGTTGCCGGACGAGATCGCCGCGCTGTTGAAACAGCCGGTGGCGACGGTGAAGAGCAATCTACAACGCGGCCTGCAAATGCTGCGGCGCAAGGCTGCGGTGACGATGAAGGAGTACGTGCGATGAGCGAAGAAAATATGGACGATTTTGAGCGCAGCCTGAAGCGCGCCCTGAAGAGGGTCGACGCGGGCGCGGAGATGCGGGCCAAGTTTCTGGCTATTGCCGCCGAGGCGGAACGGGAGCATCGGCAAACGGGTCGGCTGTGGGTGACGCCCAAGAGCGGCGGGAAGTTATTCTTCCTGCCGAAGTTCCCCGTGTGGGCGACAGGGGCGATCGCGGCGCTGCTGCTGGTGGGCGTGTTCTCGATTGAGCAGGTGCGCGAGAAACGCGAACGGGTGGTGCTGGCGGACAGGGATTTCGCGGTGTCGCAACAGATTACCGAGCAGGCGTTGGAACATACACGCGAGCAGTTGCAACGGGCCGGCATCGCGCTCGACGGGGATTGAAAGAAGTTCAAATTTCAAGAAATTCAAACAAGGAGACGGACGATGAAAATAATGAAAATTGCGACTTTGAAATGGACGGGCGTTGCGGTTTTGGCTTGCGTCGTTGTCTGCGGGCCGTGGCGCGGGAAGGCGCAGGCGACGACGAAGGTCGGGCAGCAGGTGAAGGACGATTTATTTGCAGGGACGGAGAAGTTTGCGCAGGGCGCGAGCAGCGCGACGGAGATCAATATGGGTCCCGAAACGCTGGGGCTGGTGGCCGGCGACAATTCTCCAAAGGCGCGCCGGACGGTGCTCTCGGTGGTGCGTTCCTACACCTACGACAAGCCGGGCATGTACAAGATGGAGGACGTCGAGGAGTTTCGCAAGAAGCTTGAAGGCGGTGACTGGAGCTGCTCGGTGCATGTGCGCGAACTCAAGAGCGGCGAATCGACGGACGTGTGCAACCGGCACCGGACCGACGATCTGACGGAGTCGGCCATCATTACGGTGGAGCCGAAGTCGCTGACGTTCATCCACACCATTCGGCGGAAGTCGGCCTCGGGGCAGAGCGAGTCGAGCGACTTTATGCTGATGAACTCGCTCCCCGGACTGCCCGCGCTGGCGATGATCGAACCGCAACTACTCTCACTGAGGATGTCGTTGGACAATTTACCCATGCTTGATTCCGGCGAGATGGAGTTGAAGCTCAATTCGGCGATGAAGAAGCTGCACATGATCGACAGCGCCGATATGCAGAAGCGGATGGCAGAGGCGCAGAAGCAACTCGGTGAGGTGGCCAAGCGCATGAAGGATCTCCAGACGCCAGAGATGCAGCAGAAGCTCGAAGACGCCATCAAACATAGTGGCGTCACGAAGGATATCGAGTAGCTCTTACAATGGAGCTGAATGTCGCTCCAATTTGAAATCGAAGGCGCTGTCCGCTCGGGCGGGCGGCGCGGGCAATTGACGCTGCCCCACGGCGTGGTCGAAACGCCGGTGTTCATGCCAGTGGGCACGGCGGCGACGGTGAAGGCGGTTCCACAGGAAACGCTGGAAGCTCTCGGCGCCGAAATCATTCTTGCCAACACCTATCACCTCTATCTGCGTCCCGGACATGAGTTGATTCGGCGCGCGAGCGGTGTGCATCGCTTTATGAGTTGGGAGCGACCGATGCTCACCGACTCTGGCGGCTTTCAGGTCTTTTCGCTGTCCAAGCTGCGCAAGGTCACGCCCGAAGGCGTGGAATTTCGTTCACACATCGATGGCTCGAAACATTTCTTTTCGCCGGAGCACTCGATGGCGGTGCAGATCGCGCTGGGCGCGGACATCATGATGGTGTTCGACGAATGCGTCGAGACGCCCGCGAGCTGGGAGCGCACGCGGGATTCTATGGGTCTGACACATGATTGGGCGGCGCGGTCGAAGAAGTATTGGGCGGAGCACCGGCAGGAGACGCCATGGGCGGAACAGGAAACAGGCAAACACCAGGCGCTGTTTGGGATTGTGCAGGGTGGCATGTACGCGGACCTGCGCCGAGAGTCGGCGGAGCGGCTGGTGGAGATGGACTTTCCCGGCTATGCCATCGGGGGCCTCGCGGTCGGCGAGCCGCGCGAAGTGACGCACGAAATGATTGCACGCACGTTGGAGTATCTTCCCCGCGACAAGCCGCGCTATGTGATGGGAGTGGGCTACCCGGATGAGATTGAAGAGTACGCGCGCATGGGCGTGGACATGATGGACTGCGTGTTGCCGACGCGGGCGGGGCGGCACGGCCTGCTGTTCATTCGCGAAGACCCGCAGGACCGCGCGAGCAAGGTCGTGCGGCTGAACATCAAGAAGCTGGACAACGCCGAGGACCACGGCC
>JALYTE010000416.1 GCA_030854435.1 Acidobacteriota bacterium
AGAAGCGGCCGGAAATACTGGGCGATCGACTAACGGTAGGTCAACTGCCTTTGACGCAGTTTGTCTAGGTTCGAATCCTAGTCGCCCAACCAATTTAGTCGTTCGCCAGGCCAGCAATGAGTCCCGCGAATAAAGAAATAGGGAACTTCATGTTTTTTGCGGCAACAATGTGCCGCCCGAAATAAATGCAAGGCCCGCAGAGTGGCACCATATGCGGGAGTTAGCAGAAGTTAGTGAAAGCTCGCGGAGACAAGAACACACTCCGCAAGCAGTTTCAGGAAGAACCAAGTCTTTTAGATTTGCAGTACAACGAAAGCGCAACAATCTTTCGACATGCAGAGCAGTAGACGATGCAGCGGAAACATCAAGGTCAACCAGCCTGGAGGGTTTCAAACGTGACAGAACGAAACACGACTGCGGTTCTTCCCCCGATCTCTCAAGCGCCTGACGCGCCCTCAGCGGGCACAGCGTCAGGCCAACCGAAGCAAGTCGCCGAGTTCCAACTCACACCGGCGACCTCTGCTCCGGGCGCAAAGGCAACGAGCGAGAAAAAACGCTCCTCGCGCCTGAGCGAAGACAAGCGCTTCAAGATCTTCTCCGGGTCGGCGAACCGGCCGCTCTCGGAGGAGATCTGCAAGTTTCTCGGTGTGCCTCTCGGCGAGTCGCGGTTACAACGCTTCTCCGACGGCGAGGTCCACTTTCAGCTCCTTGAAAATGTGCGTGGCGTGGATGTGTTTCTCATCCAACCCACATGCCGCCCGGTGGACGAGAACGTGATGGAATTACTCATCATGATGGACGCGCTCAAGCGCGCCTCCGCCGGCAGAATCACGGTCGTCATTCCGTACTACGGATACGCGCGGCAAGACCGCAAAGACCGCCCCCGAGTGGCAATTACCTCTAAACTCGTCGCCGACCTTCTGACTACCGCCGGGGCCAATCGCGCGCTGCTGATCGACCTGCACGCAGCGCAGATTCAAGGCTTTTTCAATATCCCGGTCGACCACCTTTTCGCCAGCCCCGTCCTTGTCGGCTACTTTCGCGAACTCAATCTACCCAACTTAACGGTTGTCAGCCCCGACGCAGGCGGCGTCGAACGCGCCCGCTTTTTCGCCAAGAAAATGGAAGTCCCCTTGGCCATCGTCGACAAGCGCCGCACCGACATCAACGTCACCGAAGTGATGAACGTCATCGGCGACGTCCGCGGCCGCACCTGCCTCATCCTCGACGACATCGTCGACACCGCCGGCACTCTGGTCAAGACCGCCGACGCGCTGCTTGAGGAGGGCGCGGAAAAAGTTTATGCCTGCGCCTCGCACGCCGTGCTCTCCGGTTCAGCGGTCGAGCGCATCGAGAACTCACGCATCGAACAATTCATCGTGAGCAACACCATTCCTCTGAGCGAAGCTGCTCAGAAGGTCAAGAAGATTAAAGTGCTTTCCATCGCAGGCCTTATAGGTCGCGCCATCGAGAGCATCCACATGGAAACCAGCGTTTCGACGCTGTTCAACTAGAACAGTGAATAATGGTTAGTGAATATTGAATAAAGCCGTAGTGAACTTTGATTTGCGGTAGGGTGCGGCTTCAGCCGCACCACAAAGGCAATAGGATCTGGACGGCTTTAGCCGCTGAGGGTAAATGCCGAGGATTGACCAGAGCTTCTCTAAACTCGTCACACGTTTTTTAAGCGCAGCAACTAACTCGCGATACAGATCGCAAAGGGAGTAGGTAGGCACCGACAAAGTGAGATGAGCAGTTTTATTCACTATTCACTTCTCACTATTCATTGCCTTCCGCGCCCGAAAGGAACCCAACATGGCAACCGCAGTTAAAAGCATCACCGCAACCCCCCGCACCGGCACCTTCAACAAGGGCTTCGCTCGTCGCGTGCGCATGCAGGGCCTGATTCCCGCCGTAGTCTACGGCGCCGGACAGCCGTCGGTCGCGGTCACGGTCGACCCCAAGGTCATCACCAAAATCCTGTACTCCGACGCAGGCCACAACACGATCTTCGATCTCGCCATCGAGGGCGCTGGCGCGGCCAAGGGCATGATCGTCGATTGGCAGAACGAACCCATCAAGGGCCACCTGCTGCACATCGACATCAAGCGCATCGCGATGGACAAGGCCATGCGCGTCTCGGTCCCCGTACACCTCACCGGGACCTCCGTCGGCGTGAAGACCCACGGCGGCATTCTCGGCCAGGTGCTGCACGAGGTCGAGGTCGAATGCCTCCCCGCGGACATTCCGGGCCACATCGATGTCGATGTCACCAATCTCGACATCAACGGCGCAATCCATATCTCCGACCTGCCGCACTCCGACACCATCAAGTTCCTGGGCGAAGAAACGGCCCTCGTCGCGCACGTCACCGTCATGAAGGAAGAGGCCGTCGTCGAACCCGTAGTCGCCGCGACCACTGCCGAACCGGAAGTGGCCAAGAAGGGCAAGCAGGAAACGCCCGATGCGGCAGCAGCAACCCCCGCTGCCGCTCCGGCGAAGAAGAAGTAGGAAAGGCAGAGTGAAGAGAGAAGAGTGAAGAGTGAAGCGATTTTCTCTGCACTCTACCCTCTTCACTCTTCACTCTGTTCTTATGAAGCTCATCGTCGGCCTCGGCAATCCCGGCCCGGAATATGCTTTCACGCCGCACAACGCCGGGTTCCTCGCGCTCGACCGTATCGCCGAACTCTGCGATGTGCAGGTTACAAACCGCCGTTGTCGGGCGCTTACCGCTCGCGCTCGACTCGCAGGACACGACGTCTTGCTGGCCAAGCCCGAGACCTTTATGAACCTGAGCGGGCTTTCGATCGCCGCTTTGTTGCAGGAGTTGGACCTAAATATCGAGGACCTGATAGTCCTCCACGACGAGTTGGCATTTCCGCTGGGCACGCTCAAGATTCACGAGCGCGGTTCGGCGGGCGGGCACAACGGAGTGAAGTCCATCTCCAGCGCGCTCGGCACGGAAGAATGGACTCGCGTCCGCATAGGGATCGGCAAACCGCCGCTCGAAAGCGGACGCGAAGTAAACGCAGGGGGCACCGACTATCTGCTTTCGCCGATGCGCAAAGCAGAGTTGGCGGTGCTCGATGAAGTCCTCGACCAGGCCGTACGCGCAGTCGAGGCCGTGCTGACCAAAGGCGTCGGTGCGGCAATGAACGAGTTCAATAGGAGAGTGAGTAGTGAAGAGTGAATAGTGAATAAAGACAAAAGCCGCGCCTTTGTTTTATTCACTATTCACTACTCCGTATTCACTGTCCGCGGGGCAGAACCCCGCAGAAAGCAGCAAAATGAATCGCACTTACGAAATCATGTTTATCGTCCGTCCCGACGTTGAGGAAGGCGAACTCGACAAGCTCATCGAGACCTTCTCCGGCTACATCACCTCGGGTGGCGGCGAAGTGAAGTCCACCGAGAAAATGGGCCGTCGTCGCCTCGCCTACACCGTGCAGAAGTTCAATGACGGTTTCTATATCCTGCTCGTCGTCGCCGCGCCCGCCTCGCTGATCGCCGAAATCGAGCGCCGCCTGCGCGTCTCCGAGCCGGTCATCAAGTTCATCACCGTGCGCATGGACGAGGAAGAAAAGCGCCTAGCCAAGATCAAGAAGCATCGCGACTCGCACGTGAAGCGCAGCGCCTTGCCGCAGATCAGCGCGGAAGCCGCGGCGGCCACACCTGCTGCCCCTCCTGTTGCAGACGTTCCAGTCGCCGAGTCGGTCGCTGAAGCAGACGCAGAGCCGGTTGCCGAGACCGTCCAAGCCTAGAGCAATTTGCCCATAGGTAGAAAGGTCGCTCTCAGGGCTGAAGGCCCGTTTTATACCAGCCTGGGGCAACGCCCCAGGTAACGGGCGCAAAGATTTTAGAGGGCTGAAAGCCCGGCCTACCGGGTACTAGAAACGCCCTATCGACATCCACGCTGTCCACGCTCCTGCGGCCTCAATCTATCGAAGCCAGTCCAGAGACTCCATCGCGGGTCTGGAGCCAAAACAGCCGAACCGCAAGCGTCCGCAACCCAGACGCAGCACTCATGAGGAAATGAACATGGCTGACGAAACCAATAGCACTCCCGCAGCGGCTTCCGCCGACACTGCTTCCACACCGGCTGCCTCCACCGGCACTCCTTCCACGGGCGGCTACACGCCGCGTCCGGCGGGCGAGCGCGGCCCTTCCGATCGTCCTTCCGGCGGCTTCCGTCCGCGTCCCGAAGGCGGCGCGCGTCCCCCTCGCCCCGGCGGTCCCGGCGGCGGTCCGGGCGGGCGTAAGTTCTTCCGCCGCAAGAAGGTCTGCAAGTTCACGGTCGAGAAGATCGACCACATCAGCTACCGCGACGTTCGCCTGTTGCAGCAATTCATCTCCGACCGCGGCAAGATCATTCCGCGCCGCTTGACCGGCACCAGCGCGCCGTTCCAACGCAAGCTGACCCGCGCCATCAAACAAGCCCGCGCAATCGCCTTGCTGCCCTTCGCCGCGCGCTTCTAACGGAACCTCTGATTGACCGGTAGGGTGCGGCTTCAGCCGCACCACAAAGACAAAAAATCAAAATGGCTTTAGCCGCTGAAGGCAATGCCGAGGGTTGATCGGAACTTCCCAACACGCCGCATTCGGAGTAGCAGCAGGCTTTAGCCTGCGGTCCCGAACGGCGAAACATACCGGGCTTTAGCCCTGGCTTCGTAAGAAGCCGCAGGAAATCAGGAGAACTGTCATGGAAGTCATCCTCAAAGAAGATGTCAACAAGCTCGGCCATCGCGGCGACGTGGTCAAAGTCGCCAACGGCTACGGCCGCAACTACCTCCTTCCCGGCAAGCTGGCGATTGAAGCCACTGCCGCCAACAAGACGGTCATTGAGCAGATGAAGACCTCGTCGCTGCGCAAATCCGCGGGCGAGAAGGCCGGAGCCGAAGAGCTCGGCGAGAAGCTCAACGCTGTCGTGCTCGAGTTCGAGCGCAAGACCGGCGACAACGACCACCTGTTCGGTTCGGTGACCACGCAGGACATCGCGGCCGCGCTCGAAGCCCAGGGCTTCACCATCGACCGCCGCAAGATCCACATCGACGAGCCGCTCAAAACGCTCGGCGAGTTCCACGTCCCAGTCAAGGTCCATCGCGATGTCACGGCGCACGTGCAGGTCACCATCAAGAGCGATGCGGTCGCGGCCATCGAGGACGCAAACATCATCGACGAAACGGACATTGCAGAGAACGACTTCAAAGAAGACGAAGAAGACCGTCCTCGCCGGAAGAAGAAGTAAAGCAGAGTGTAAAGCATAGAGAAGGCCCGCATCCGAGGTTAGGATGCGGGCCTTTCCTTTGCGCGTTGAGGGACAGGCGAAGCGGCCCGTCCCTTTTCCCTGATGTCAGGACGCGATGTCTAGGAGCGTAGGGGAAGGGTGGGGCGACCGCCGTTGATTGCGAAGTTGATCTGGTTCGAGATGCCGACCGGGTTGGAAACGTCGACGTCTTTCGTTGCGCTATCCTACGTTCTGGAGATGCAGCCGCCACATGCCCAGAGCCCATCTAGAACGCGTGCTGATCACCGGGGCGACGGGAACGCTGGGCTATAACATCGTCCGCGAACTGGGGCGTGCGCACCCGGAAACACAGCTTCTGGTATTGATGCGGACGCTCGATGCAACGCGGTTTAGCCACCTGCCGAACGTCACGCTCGAACAAGTCGACATGCTGGACACCGCGCGGCTGCTGGAGGCGGTGCTGAAGTTTCGTCCCAACGCCGTGATCCACGCGGCGGCGAGCGGCGTGCGACCGTCCAACATCGGATACTTTGGGCTGGTCGATTTGAACGTGTCGGCGACGCTGCAGATGTTTCGAGCGACCTGCGAGATTCCCGGTTGCCACTTCATCCACATCAGCACGGGTCTGGTGTATGGACAGCAGGACCGGCCCTGCCGCGAGTCGGACGCGGTGAATACGTTGCATCCTTACGGAGCGAGCAAGGCGGCGGCCGACCTGCTGCTGCGCGCGGCGGCGGAACGACTCGACCGGCATCTCACCATCGTGAGGCCATTTTC
>JALYTE010000418.1 GCA_030854435.1 Acidobacteriota bacterium
CACCTCACCCGAGATCTGGCATCTCCACAGCGAGCGATTTCTCGCCAGCTTCGCCACACCGCCCGTCGTCCTCACCGTCCCCGCGGGCGAGCAGCACAAGCGCCTCGCCACCATCGAGCGCCTCGCCGAAGAAATGTCCGCTGCCCGCGCCGACCGCGACGCTGTACTCATCGCCTTCGGCGGCGGCGTCATCGGCGACATGACGGGCTTTCTCGCGGCGATTTACATGCGCGGCATCCGCTACATCGGCGTCCCCACCACGCTGCTCGCGCAAGTCGACAGCTCGCTCGGCGGCAAGACCGGCGTCAACCTCGCCACCGCCAAAAACCTCATCGGCAGCTTCCACCACCCGCTGGCCGTCTTCGCCGACATCGACATCCTCGCCACGCTCCCGCCTGCCGAACTCCGCGCCGGCCTACAGGAGTCCGTCAAAGCCGGCATCATCCGCGACCGCGCCCTCTTCGACTTCCTCGAAACCCACAGCGCAGAAGTCCTTCGCGGCGACCCCGAAGCGCTCACCGAAGTCGTCACCTCCAGCGTCCGCATGAAAGCCGCCGTCATCGCCGAGGATGAAGCTGAGAGCGACGGCGGTGTCCGCATGTTGCTCAACCTCGGCCACACCTTCGGCCACGCCATCGAATCCGCCACCGGCTACACCCAACTCCTGCACGGCGAAGCGGTTGCCTGGGGCATGGTCGCCGCCATCCGCATCGCACTCGCTCGCCGCCTCGTCACATCCAACGACGCCGCGAAGATGCTCCACGTCATCCGCGCCTACGGCCCCTTGCACCTCTTCACCGCCAACGCCTCCATGCTCGTCGCCAACACTGCCAAAGACAAGAAGAACCGTGGCGACACGCGCTCCTTCGTCCTGCCCATCGGCATCGGCGACGCAACGGTCGTTCACGACGTTTCGGAAGCAGAGCTCTTACTCGCCGCGCAACAAATCGTTAAGGAAGCAGCGACGAATCCCGCATGACCACAAAACCCGACGATACCCCCGGCGCGCGCACCGCCAACGAACCCGATGAATCCACCGCCGCCGCCAACGTCCAATCTCTTTTCAACTCCATCGCCCCGAGTTACGACCGCCTCAATCACCTACTCTCCTTCGGCCTCGATCGCCGCTGGTGGCGCAGCGCAGCCCGCGCCTTCACCCCAATTCTCACCCGTCCCGAAGCCCGCGTCCTCGACATCTGCTGCGGCACCGGCGACATGACCGCCGCGCTGCTCGCACGTCGGCCCGCACCAGCCGAACCCATCACCGGCCTCGACTTCTCCGCTGAGATGCTCACCCTCGCGCGCGCCAAATACTCTACCGCCAACATTCTCTGGGTCGAAGGCGACGCGATGCATCTTCCCTACCCCGACCGCAGCTTCGATCTCGTCACCGCCGCCTTCGGCTTCCGCAACCTGACCAACTACGCCGAAGCTCTCGCGGAAATCCACCGCGTCCTCCGACCCGGCGGCCAGCTCGGGATCCTCGATTGCAACAACCCCGACGGCTTCAGCGGCGCGCTCTACAACTTCTACCTGCATCGTATTCTGCCCATCGTCGGCGGCTGGATATCCGGCGAGCGCGCCGCCTACAACTACCTGCCCGCCTCCATCGCGCGTTTCCCCCGGCCGCCCCGCATGAAGCAGATGCTTCTCGAAACCGGCTTCACACAACCCACTTGGAACGGCTACTTCCTCCGCGCCGCCGGCCTCTACCGCGCCCAAAAGCGCCCGTAGCTCTCCGCAACCCTCAGCGTCGTTTAGACGCCTCCAGCATCTCTCGCCGCAGGATGGCATTGATGCGCGACTGATACCCCTTCCCCTGCGCCTTCAGCCAGTCCAGCACATCGGCATCGACCCGCGCCGTAATCTGTTGTTTGATCGGCCGATGAAAGTCGCCGCGCCGTGCGCTGATCCATTGCTCGTCGGTCATCTCCGGAACGTCGCTCGTGTCGATCTCGCTCTCCGGACGGGCCGCGAGCGCCTTCAAATTGGCCCGCTGTGCGCCGGTCAAGGGCGGCAAGGTGTCGAGCGTGTAGCTAATCGTTTTCGTCTTCATAGCGTCGCCTTTCATTCGCAGTCGCGCGTCGGGCAGAAATAATCCGTATCACTTCTTCAGTAACACTTTCCTCTCGAACGGTATGGGCCACCATCAACAGGAGCACACTATCGACGAGACCAAAGGTCTGCCAGAGCTCCTCACCGTCTTGACTGCGGTCCTGCACCGAGACATACAACGGATCGCGGAAAACCGGGCAGGACTTCTTCAAAGCTCACACCGTCCCACTCGAAGCGGGAATGCGTCGCAGAATGATTGTAATTGCTTAATTGTAATTACAACAGGAAAAGAGAGCGGACGGAATGCGGCCTGACCTACGTTCTTGGAGCTCATTGGCTGCGTTGCCAGTTCAACCAGCGACTCTACCGGCCCTTTACGGCGGTCTTTAGAAATGTTGTCAAGCCCCCCAGCCTGTGGATAACTCCCAAACCCCCTATAAACACCGGCGAAATCCATGAAAAATAGTTGACGTGTTTATTCGCGCAAACCACTATAATGGAAGTAGAGCTCCGAACTGACATCTCATAGCTCACAAACTCATTACTCATGAAACCCAGACACTTCACCGGTGTGACTTCATTTTCTCCTACGCATCGCCATAAGTCCTGAAGATTGAAGACTTTGCACCGAAGTCCTTTGCTTTGAATACTTTGCAATAGGCCCCCGCCCTGGAAGCCCACATTCTAAAGACTTTGCGTGCAAGGTACCCCCAGGGTGGGGGGGAAGGGGGGTCCGGTCTACGGGAGTATCCTCTTGCTAACATGAAAATCCTCGTCGTCGCTCTCCTCATCGCCAACTCCGCGTTCGCTCAGCAGCCCCCACCAAAGCTCACCCTCCTCCACGCCGCCCGCATCCTCGACGTGGCCGCCGGCAAAGTCCTCTCCCCCGGCGAAATCCTCATCGAAGGCGACCGCATCCGCGAGGCTGGCACCCACGTCACGCATCCCGCTGGCGTACAAGTCATCGACCTCGGCGACACCACTCTGATGCCCGGCCTCATCGACGCCCACGTCCACCTCTTCCTCCACCCCGGCGCGGAAGACCTCCAAACCGTGCAGGAATCCGTCCCACAGCGCGTCCTCGAAGCCGTCGCCGCCGCCAAGGCCGACGTGCTCGCCGGCTTCACCGCCGAACGCGACATGGGCACCGAAGGCGCCGGCTGCGCCGATGTTGCCGTCCGCAACGCCATCAACCGCGGCGACATTCCCGGCCCGCGCATGAGAGTTTCCTGCAACGCCATCGACCTCACCGGCGGCCACGAGGACGCCATCGGCTTCAACCCCGCCCAGCACGTCCTCTCCAACGCCGACTACGCCGACTCCGCCACCGACATCGTCCACGTCATGCGCCAGCAACGCAAAGAAGGCGCGGACTTCACCAAGATCTACGAGACCGGCCCCGACCGTCTCGTCGGCGACACCTTCACCACGCCCTTCCAATACACCGAAGCCGAACTCGCCGCCGCGGTCGCCGAAGCCCACCGCACCGGTTCCCGCGTCGCGGTCCACAGCACGGGCGAACCCGGCACCGGGTTCGCCGCGCATGCCGGAGTCGCCAGCATCGACCACGCTTACAACCTTTCGCCCGAAACCATGAAGCTCATGCGCGACAAGCAAATCTTCGCCGTGCCCACGTTCGCCATCTCGGAGTACTTCGCCGCGCATCCTGAGCCGCCCGGCAGCGACAACAGTGCCAACTTCCAGCGCGAACTCGACTTCCACGCCGCGCAGTTCCGCAAACAGATGGCCGCGGGCGTTCCCTTCGCGGTCGGCTCAGACGTCGGCCCCTTCCCCCACGGCACCCAGGCCCGCGAGTACGAACTGATGGTGCACTACGGAATGTCCCCCGCCGACACCCTCCGCTCAGGCCTCATCAACGGTGCAAAACTCCTTGACTGGGCCGACTCCATCGGCCAGCTAAAACCCAACTTCTACG
>JALYTE010000423.1 GCA_030854435.1 Acidobacteriota bacterium
GGAAGCGCTCGGCGCGGATGGCAGTCAGTTCGGCAAGCTTAGCCTCGTTATTCTGCTCGCGGGCCAGCCGCAGGTCGGTGAGCGTGACGGGGTAGAAGTTGTCGTCGGCCAGCGCGATGAAGCGGAAGCCGAGGCGGCGGAGGTCGATGATTTCGTCGATGACTTTCTCGAATGATCGCTGGCGGGGCTTCTGTCCGTCGGTGCGCCAGACGGAACAAAACGAGCAATGCTTGGGGCAGCCGCGAACGGTTTGCACCGAGGCCCACATGTACTTGTCGGTCTGCATCAGGTCCCAGCGGGCGGCGAGGAACTCTTCTCCTTCGATTTTGCCGCCGTCGTAGATGCGCTGGGCAAGACCGTTTTGGAGGTCGTGCAGTAGACGTCCCCAAGCGATGTCGCCGTCGCCTTTGACGACGTGGTGGGCCTGGCCCTGCTCGAAGGGTTCCTCGGGGAAGAGCGTCGCGTGAATGCCGCCGTAGACGACTGTGGCTCCGCGCTCGCGGGCGAGTCTGCCGACCTCGTAGCCGCGCAGGGCGTTGCCGGTGTGGACGCTGATTCCGACCACGTCGCCGGGTTGAATCGTTTCGGGATCAAGCTGTTCGAGCGACTCGTCGACCAGGATGGGGTCGCCCAGGGAGAGGGGTGTGGCCGCGGCGAGAACGAACAGCCAGCGTGGTGTGATGACGGCGGTCCCGAAGGAATTGTCGCTGGGATTTACCAGATGTACTGCCACAGAGGAGGCTCCTCATACTCGTTGCCTCTTGGGTCCGGAGCGCCCGGCCGATCCCCCAATAGGATAATGCTGTATCTGCGTGCGCCGTAGCGGCGGACCGTGTTCCGCAGATACATCTATCTTAGACGCAGATTTGCCGGCAAGACGACATAGCGGTATCAAGCTATGCTGGAGGTCGAAAATGATGTGCGGGAGATGGGATGAGGATTGGCGTCGATTTGGGGGGGACGAAGATTGAAGCGATTGGGCTGAACGCCAGCGGAAAGGAGTTGCGGCGCTTGCGGGTGGCGACACCTAAAGGCGATTACGACGGTACGGTGGATGCGATCGCCGGGCTGGTTCGCCGGATTGAGGCCGAGACGCACCGCACCGGCAGCGTTGGCGTTGGGATTCCGGGGACCGTCGTCGCGGCGACGGGGCTGGTCAAGAATGCCAACTCGACGTGGCTGAATGGGCGAGCGTTTGCGCAGGACTTGTCGGTCGCACTTGGGCGCGAAGTGCGTTGCGCCAACGATGCGAATTGTTTTGCCGTGAGCGAGGCGACCGATGGGGCGGCGAAGAGCGCGGGTGTTGTGTTCGGCGTGATCGTGGGGACGGGATGCGGCGGTGGCGTGGTGATGAACGGTCGCGTCCACGCGGGGCCGAACGGTCTTGGCGGGGAGTGGGGGCATACGCCGCTGCCGTGGGCCAGGGCGGACGAACTGCCCGGGCCGCCGTGCTATTGCGGAAAGCGCGGTTGCCTGGAGACGTGGATTTCGGGGACGGGGCTGGCGAGGGATTTCGAGCATGTGACCGGGCGCGGTTTGCGCGGCGAGGAGATTGTTGCCGCCGCTGCTGCGGGAGATGTCGAGGCGATGGCGGCGCTGGACCGGTTGGAAGATCGGATGGCGCGCGGGTTGGCGGTGGTGGTGAACATTCTGGATCCGGATGTGATCGTGGTGGGCGGGGGATTGTCGAAGCTCGACCGCATTTACCCCGGAGTGAAGGCGCGGTTGGGTAATTTGTGCTTTGGCGGCGGCGCGGAAACGCCGATGGTGCGCGCGTTGCATGGGGACTCGAGTGGTGTGCGGGGCGCGGCCTGGTTGTGGAGCGGGCCGGAGTAGGCCGCCTGAGCCTCGCGCGGCCCCACTCATTGCGCCAAGTGCCGCGCGATGAATTACTATGGCGTCTCTTGTCGTGATTTGTTCAGGAGGCGCGTAGCAAGCTGGCTTTCGAATCGCGCGCCGCGATACCGGAAGGATCGAAGAACGCTTCGCGCCACAGGTCGGCCTGAAGGTATCGCCAGACTTTTCTGGCGTTTCCGTCTTTCCAGTCGTGCGCGACCTGGTGGGGCGCCATGAAATCCCGGATTGCCGGGCCGTCCCAGACTTCGCTTTCGAGGAAGCGCTTGGTCTGTACCCGCTCCCAGGCCCATGCGCCGAGATCGCCATTCATCCATTCGGAGAGCGGCGCTTGAAAGCCGATCTTTTCCGTGCGCGTGCGGATGGTTTCCGGCAACACTCCGCGCATCGCTTCGCGCAATATGCGTTTGCTGTAACCGCCGCCAGCCTTGCTTTGGTCGGGCAGCGAGAAGGCAAAGCAAACCACACGCCAGTCGAGAAACGGCATTCGCACCTCGATGCCGTGCGCCATCGACAGCCGATCGTACTTTCGCAACAGCGACTGATTCACACCGTGGTGGAACTGGTGGTACAGAAGCCGATTGATGGGGGTCAGTGCGTCCATCGCGGCGCGCTCGGACGCGTCCATTTCGTCAGCCGGATTGACCCAGGACCCACACCACTGAGGGTCGTCGTGGACCGGTCCCGGCGATGGACGGGTGCCTTTTATCCCGTGTTTGAGTTTACGCAGAAACGGTTTGAAATTTTGCACGAAAGTGTCGTTCTGCGCGAGCAGCGCGGCGACGCTTTCGTCGTGGGGGTACTGTCTTTGCACTGTTCGGGCCATATCCAAGGCGCGTAGAGGAGAGCTTAACAAGCTGTAAGTCTTCAGCAAATTGCGTAGATCGACTCCGTATCCCATGAGCAATTCATCGGCTCCAAGTCCATCGAGCGAAACCACGACGCCGTCGCGCCGCAACTCGCGGTAGAGCGCCCAGATGGGCAGGAGCAGTCCCTGCCCAAGCATCTCGAAATCGTAGGCGTATTGGGGAAGGTCCGCGATCAACGCGCCGGAATCCATGGGCCAATATCTGGGATCGGCGTGGGCTTTCTCGATGGCGGCCGCGGCGTACTCGCGCTCATCGTGGGACGTGCCTTCAAACGTGGCCACGAACGCGCGATGGAAGTCGCTGGCCCGGCGCTCTGTATTGCCGGCGTTCATGGCCGCCAGCGAACACAGAATCGAACTTGAATCGAGACCCCCGCTTAAGCAGGTGGCGATTGGCACATCGCTGCGCAGGCGCAACCGGCAGGCGTCGAAGAACAGTTCGCGGAACTCCGCGGCCTGGTCGGCGAAGCGTCTCGGCACCTCGACCAAATGGTCGAGCGTGGACCACCACCTCCACGCACGGATGCCCGTGGCGGAGACCGTCATATTGTGGCCCGGTCGCAGCAGCTTCACGCCCTCCAGCAGGGTCTGTTCGGGCGACTCGATGCCGGTGAGTTGGTGGCGCATTTCAGCGTGGTTCTCGCGCGCGTCGAAGTCCCGCAGTTGCAGAAAGCATTTCAATTCGGAGGCGAAAACAAAGCGGTGCGGCTCGGCGAGATAGTGCAGCGGCTTGACTCCGAAGCGGTCGCGGGAGAGAAACAACTCGCGGTC
>JALYTE010000425.1 GCA_030854435.1 Acidobacteriota bacterium
CCCAGGGCATAGCTCGCGAAGGAGTTGTCGACGATCTGCGAGTGGTAGATGCCGAAACCGCCGCGCAGGATGAGCGAGCCGTTGCCGGAAGCGTCATACACAAATCCGACGCGCGGCGCGAAGTTGAGCTTGGCGTCGGTGAGCGTCTGGCGCTCGTAACGCAAGCCGAGATTCAGGGTAAGTCTGGAGGACGCGCGCCAGTCGTCCTGCGCGAACAACGACCACAACTGGTCGTCGACCAGATAGTTTGCATTGCCGAAGCTCTGCTGATAATTCTGGACGTTCGCGATGTTGTTCAGGTAAGCCGCGCTCTCGCACACCGCGGCGGGCTGTGAGCAAGTGGTGTAGGTGAAGCGGCCCAGAAAAATAGGCCCGCCGAACTCCTTGCTGTTGCCGCCGTTGTGCGCGTCGATCACATCGCCGCCGACGATGAGTTGATGGCGGCCGCGGCTGTACGCAAGAGTTTCTGAAAACTGATACTGACGGTTCAGGAGCAACGCGGACTGCGACGTCCCGGAGGTGAAGGTGCCACAGGCGATGCTTCCGCACAAAGAAGAAATGGGCACGACAAATTGCGTGCCGAAGACGACCGGATCGAACTGCGTAATGGGCGAGGCGAGTTGAAACTGTAGGCGAACGTTGTTCAGCAGATGCGCGCCGAGAACGGCCGTGTCGCCGAGTTCGCCGCTGTAGGTGCGGCGGCGGAAGGTGCGCGCGACGCTGGCCAGGTTGGAGCCGCCGACGATGCCATTGGGGTTGGTGTCGGAGAAGCTGTCGATGTTGGCGCGCAAGAACGCGTTGTTGTTGGCGCTGAGTTGGCGGTCCAGTCGGACCAGGCCGAGCCAGCCACGGTAGTGCCCCACGAAGCTGCCGGGCGCGAGCAGCGCGGTAATGGGAGACGCTTTGGCCTCGCGGTTGTACTCGGCTGAGGTGAAAAAGTGGGTCTGGCTGCCGCTTCCCAACGCACCCGAAAATGAGGCCGCGGTCTGCCCCAGCACATCGCTCGTAATTTCGTTGCCGCTGGTCGCGTTTCCGGCGGTGAAGCCTGTGAGGGCAGCCTCCGTGCTCGCCGGACGCCACAACTCCAGCACTTGCCCGTGGAGTTTGTCGCCGCCGCTGCGCGTGACGATGTTGATGACGCTGCCGGTGGAGGCTCCGTACTCCGCCGAGAAGCTGCTGGTCAGCACCGCCATCTCGGCGACGGCCATCAGCGGGACGTTGGTGAAGATGGTTTGGCGTCCCCATGTATCGGAGGAGTTTGCGCCATCGACCTCGAACCACGTTTGGCGGCGACCCGCGCCGTTGGTGGTGATGAGGTTCTGGTTGGTGAAGATGTCACCCTGATTGGTGGCCGGGCGATTGGCGGCGTCGAGCAAAGGCAGATAAGTGATGCGGCGCGTGAGTAGCGGCGTTTCCTCAATCTGCCGCTCGCTGAGGTGAATGCCCAACTGCGGCTGGTCGACGCGAACGTCGTCCGCCGCCCCTTCGACGATGACGGTGGAGGCCTCTCCGGCCACGCGGAGTGTGAGGCGGAGGGTCGAGGTACTGCCGCCGGCCACCGCGACGTGGTCCGTCTTGGCGACCGCGAATCCTGCTTTTGTCGCGCTGACGCTGTACCGACCGGCGACCGGCAGGCCTCCGAGCGAGAAACGGCCCGCGCTGTCGCTCAACGTCTGGCGCACCAGGCCGGTGAGTTCATTGGTGAGCACGATGCGCGCGCTGGGAACGACCGCCTGGGTCGCGTCCACGACCGTGCCCTGGAGCGTTGCGGTGTCGGGCGTTTGCGCGCACAGCGGGACCATGAACGACGCCAGCAACAGGACGATGACGGTACGCAACGGCAATGTGTGTTCCTCCGTTCAAAGCAACGCCCAATGCGGCGATCTCTCCACTGCGTCTTCGCAAAAGCGCGAAGACTCCGGTCGAGATGACAACACCTATCGGTCGAGATGACAACCCTTATATCTTAAAGAAGGTTTGGTCAGTCTTCATCGCCGACTTGTATTTGGTCTTCGACGTCATGGTCGATGCGCGCGGTATCGATGTTGAGCGCGCTCAAGTGCGCGTGTTCGAGTTCGCGATTCAACGCTTTCAGATTGGTTTGCTTGAGCTGCTCCCATTGTTGCAGCAGATCGTCGAGCGGCTTGGCGCTGATCTGGGTCGCCTCGACCTGCGCGGTCGTGGGAGCTTCGTCGGCGTTCTGAATCGAGTGCTCCATTGCAGCCACGCGGGTGCGTACCGTGGCTAGGTCCGGGGTTCCCGCCGCCGCCCCGCGCCCACCGCCGCGCCCCGCTCGCTCGGCACCGGCGATCGCGTCGAGTTTGCTCGCGATGGAATCCTTCGAGTTGGCGACGGGCGCGTCCGAGGAACGGGCCTTCAACTGTTCGCGCAGGGCCGCGATCTCGTGGAGCGCGGTCGTTGCGCGTAGCAGATCGTCATACAAGCTCTTCGATACGTCGAATTGGCGTTGCAGGTCTCCGAGCGACGTCTTCACGCGCGGATCCATGACGATGGTCAGAGGTGCGGTTTGGGTACGGCCATTGGCGATCAGGCGAACCGTGTAGTTGCCGGGCATCACCCAGGGCGCGGTCGAGACGGGCGGCGTGTTGTGGGGCACGGCCTGGTCGGCGTCGGGTTCGGTGGACATGCCGGGCACCTGCGGGTACTGCATGTCCCAGAGGAAACGATGATGGCCCGGTGTTGCGGCCAACACGCGCGGAGGCCGCGCCCAGAGCGTCGGGTCAGGATAACGCGGGTCGAGCGGTGGAACGGGATCGGTGCTGCGAATGCGTGTGATCGGCGCGCCTTTGCTGTCGACGATCTCCAGCGTTACGGCACCCGCGAACTTCGGGCCCAGATAGTAGTCGACGATCGCGCCGTCGGGAGGATTGTCGCCTGTCGCCATGTCCGGCGGCCACGGCGTGGGGGGATTCATGTTGTTGCGGATGCGGATGGCCGTTTGCGGCGCATACAGATGGGCGTTGGCAGACGCGAGGTTTGCAGCGATCTGGCGCAGTAGTGTCACGTCGTCGAGAATCAGGTAGCCGCGGCCGTGCGTCCCCGCGATCAAGTCGTCGCCCTTAACTTGTAGATCGCGCACCGAACTCGCAGGCATGTTGAGCCGCAGCGACTGCCAATGGTCCCCATCGTCGAAGGAGACGTAGACCTGAGTCTCCGTGCCGGCGTAGAGCAGGCCCTTGCGTTTGGGGTCTTCGCGGATGGTGCTGGTGGCGGCGTCGTTGGGCAGGCCGTTGTCGATCTCCTTCCACGTCTTGCCGCCGTCGTGGGTGCGGAAGAGGTGCGGGCGCATGTCGTCCAGGCGCATGGTGTTGACCGCCGCATAGGCGGTCAGCGCGTCGAAGCGGCCCGCGTCCATGTTGAACACCTTCCAGAAAGGCTTCATCTCCGGTGGCGTGATGTTGATCCAGTTCGCGCCGCCGTCGGCGGTGGTCCAGATGTAGCCGTCGTCGGTGCCCGCCCATAGGCGATTGCCGTCGATGGGCGAGAGGCCGAGCGCGTAGATCACGCCGCGGCGCGTGGGGCGCAGGGTGGGAGAGTCTTTGTAATGCGTCATCGACGCTGGGATATCGTAGCCCGCTTCGCGCGTGAGGTCGGGGCTGACCTCCTTCCAGTTCTTGCCGCCGTCGCCGGTGAGCCAGAGCGTGTTGGTCGCGAAGTAGAGCTTGTGCGGATCGACCGGGGAGAACATCAGCGGCTCGGTGCGCAGCACGCGGTAGCTGCGCAGAGGCTTGGGCTCGACGTTTTGGATTTGTCCCGTGCGGCGGTCGTAGCGCGTGACTTTTCCGCCGTAGACGATGTCCGGGTCGAGCGGATCGGGCGCGGCGTAGCCGTACTCCTCGATGCCGACGGGATGCCAGTCGTGAAAGGTGATGCGGCCATCGTTGCTGCGGCTGGAAACGCAGGCGCTGCCGCTATCCTGCTGGCCGCCGCAGACGCGGTAGGGGAAGGCGTTGTCGGCGGTCACGTGGTACATCTGCGCGGTGGCCTGGTTGTACCATTTGGCCCAGGTCTGACCGCCGTTCTGCGAGATGATGACGCCCTGATCGCTGGCCAGCGCGATGATCTTCGGGTTGTTGGGGTTGATGAAGATGTTCTGGTAGTCGTCGCCGCCGGGCGAGCCGCGCAGGCCCGACCAGGATTTGCCGCCGTCGGTCGACTTCCAGGTGACGACGCTGGCGACGTAGAGAGTGTTGGGGTCTTTGGCGTCCGCGACCGGCACGGGCAGATCGCCGCCGCCGATGCGGCCTTCCGGCCGCGTGTCGTTGTCGGGGGCATGGACCCAGGTCGCGCCGCCGTCTTCTGAACGATACAGACCGACCCCGCCCTCGGTGGCCGCTTCGATGTAGATGCGGTTCGAGTCGGCGGGCGAGATTGTCACGTTCACCTGGATAATGCCGTCCGGCAGACCGCCGCCTGTGAGTTTCGTAAAGTGGTCGCCGCCGTCGGTGGATTTGAAGAAGCCGCCGTGCGTTCCGCTCCATGCGCCGTTCTCCCACGCGCCTTCCTGACGCTCCCACATTCCGGCGTAGACGACGTTGGGGTGGTTGGGATCGATCTGGACTTCGGACGCTCCGGTGAACTCGTCGATGAAGAGAACGTTCTGGAAGGTCTTGCCGCCGTCCGTGGTTCTATAGAGGCCACGCTCTTTATTGGGCCCGTAGGGATGTCCTGTCACGGCCACGAAGACGCGGTCAGGGTCGCGCGGGTCGATGGCAATCTGTCCGATCTGCTGGCCGTCGCGCAGGCCGAGGTGCGTCCATGTCTTGCCGGCGTCTGTCGATTTGTACACACCGTCGCCGACGGAGAGATCGGGCCGCGCGAGACCTTCGCCGCTGGCGACATAGACGATGTCCGGCTCGCTGAGCGAGACCGCGATAGACCCAATGGAGCCTGTAGGCTGGCTGTCCCAGAGACTGTGCCATGTATCGCCCGCGTCGGTGGTTTTCCATACGCCGCCGTTGACGGCACCCAGATAAAACGTCGCGGGCTGGCTGGGGACGCCGGCCAGGGCGCGTGTTCGGCCCGCGCGTATCGGCCCTATTTCGCGCCAACGCATGTCGGAGAACAGGGCCGGATTGACAGCGACGTTCTGGGCAAGTGCGGTAGCGGCCCCGCCTAATCCAAGCGCCAGCGCAAGGACCAGCGCGTGACGTTGAGGAGTCCTGCATCTCCGTGAAGCGACTGGAGGTTTGCGTCGAGGCGTGCGGGGATTGGGGTTTGTCGGACAGTTAGGCGTCATCACTGTACGGTATCGCCGAGCGGTGTCTGTTGTCGACCCAAACCCGGTCCACCCCATGAACGAGAGTGCATCGACGAGCGATGAGCTTTGAGTTATGGGTTATGTTTTTTTTGTTCTTCGGCTCGTTCAATTGCGGGCGACGGTGAGGATGGTCTGGTCGTCCTGGGCGGCGGTGCCTTCGCAAAACTTTTCGAGGGCGGCGAAAACGTTTGCGACGGTGTCCGGTCCGGCAAGATGTTTGGGGAGTTCGGTCAAACCGAATTGCGTGCCGCCGATGTCTTCGGCTTCGCTGATGCCGTCGCTCAAAAGCACGATGCGGTCCCCAGGTGCCAGGGTTAGATGCTGGGTGTGAAAGGTCGCGGCTTCTATGAGGCCCACGGGCAGGTCGCCGTCGGTGAGGGTTTCCATGGATCCGTTGGCGCGGATCAGCAACGGTGGAACGTGGCCTCCGTTGATGAGTTCGATATCGGCTTCGTCGTCGACGACCCGCCTGTAGCGCAGCGCGACAAGGGTCAGATATTTCTCGCTTGGCGCGCGCAGGCAGACGAAGCTGTTGATGGCTTGAACGGCCCCCAGCACCGAAGCGCCGGTGGCGATCTGGGCGTAGAACATGCCCTGCACCATCGACGCGAGCAGGGCCGCGGGGACGCCTTTTCCGCAGACGTCGCCGACGATGGCGACAAAGCCTCCGGGCACGAGGATGACGTCGTAGAAGTCTCCGCCAACGCCGGTGCAGGGCACGGTGCGGGCGGCGAGTTCGGCACCCGCGATCCGGGGCAGGGTTTGGGGGATCATCTGACGCTGAATCGATGCGGCGATTTCAAGTTCCTTGTGCAGGAGCGCGGACGCACGCTCGGCTTCGATCATGCGGAAATTTTCGAGCAGGGTGGCGGCCTGGCCGGCGATGGCGTGCAGGATGTCCTTTCCGATGGTGGTGAAATCCTGCGGACGGTAGCGGCTGTCGAGGTAGAGCAGGCCGAGTAGACGGGCCGAATTCTGGGTGCGCAGTGGGATGGCCGCGACGCTGCGGATGGAGTGCTGGATGAGGCTCTGGCGGCCGCGAGCGGCTTCTCTGGTGGTGTCCGAAAGCACGAAATCGAGCTGCGAACTGGCGGCGTCGCGCACGATGGAGCGGGAGATGTCTTCCGCATCGGAGATTGGAGCCCCGTCCCGGTTGAGGCCGCAGGAGAGTTCAAATGTTTCGGGACTCTCGCCGAGGAAAACGAACCCCCGCTCCGCGTCCGTCAACCGGATGGCGTAGGTCAGCATGGTGCATAGGACGTCGCCGAGCGCGCCCTTCTGGTTGAGGCTTTGCGCGGCTTTGAGGAACAGCGCCAGGGTCTCCAGGTCGGACTCCGAACCGGAGCGCGAAAGGCTGGCGATCAGGGTGCGTGTGGAGTCTTCTTCGCCTCTCTCTTCAAAGACGAGCACCTCCTGACTGGTGCCGAGGGTGATGCGGTCGCCGGAACGCAGGCGGGTGGTGGCGATGGGCATGCCGTTGGCGAAGGTGCCATGGCGGCTGCCGGCGTCGGTGAGGAAATAGCCGTCGGCATCGCGGTCGATGGAGGCGTGATCGCGCGAGACCTGGGGATGGCCGAGGGTGAGGTCGCGGTCGGAACCACGGCCCAGGGTGAACGGGAAATGGTCGAGCAACACGATGCGGCGCATGCCGCCGCTTTCGATGATGAGCTGCGCGTTGGAAGGCTTGGAGATGTTCATGGCGAGGCTTGCCGCGTACCCGGATGTTAGCACCGCGAGGAAGCTATCACCCTACTAGAATAAACGCATGATTCGAAAGACCCGTCTTTTCACGCCCGGACCGACACCGTTGCTCCCCGCCGAGCAGTTTGCGATGGCCGCCGCCGATATGCACCACCGCACGCCGGAGTTTCGCGCGCTTTATACGAAGGTGCTGGCGCAGTTGAAGGAGTTTGTCGGCACCAGCAACGATGTGATTATTCTGTCGTCGTCGGGGACTGGTGCGATGGAGGCTTCGGTCGCGAACCTGACGTCGCCGGGGGACCGCGTGCTGGTGCTGAGCGCGGGTAAATTCGGCGAGCGCTGGGCGGGGATTGCGAAAGCGTTCGGGTGCGAAGTTGACCTCGTGAGCGTGCCGTATGGTCAGACGTTCGATCTGGAGGAGGTGAAGCCAGCGTTGAAGCTAGAGACGCGTGCGGTGTTCGTGCAAGCGCATGAGACCTCAACGGGAGTTTGGCATGATGTGAAGTCAGTGGGAGAGTTGCTCAAGGCGGTCAGGTCCGAGGCGTTGTTGGTAGTGGATGGTATTGGCGCGCTGGGCGAGAGTGAATTCGATATGGAGGGCTGGGGAATCGATGTGCTGATTGGCGACTCTCAGGCGGTGACGGTTGCGCCGGGGCTGAGCTATTTGGCGGTGAGCGCGCGCGCGTGGGACCGCATGGAGGCGACCTACAATCCGCGCTTCTACTTCGACCTGCGCAAGGAACGCAAGAGCGCGAAGAACGGCGAGAGCGCCTACACGCCACCGGTCACGTTGATCGCGGCACTGGGTGCGGCGCTGGAACGCTTGCCTTGATCGGAGCTGTGAAGCAGGTGATGTGACGGTCGCCCAGAACGATGGTGGCTTAGGGTTGGTGGCGCAGAAAGTGTACACAGAGCATGGGAAGTAGGTTTGTGCGGGCGGATGCTGCGATCTCTCCACTACGCTTCGGAGGCGGCGCTTTTGCAGCCGCAGTGGAGAGCTCGCAGCATTTTGGCGAGGAATTCAACTACCTTATGTATGTCGGGTTTCCACCGTTTCCACATATGAACCTGACATCCTCACGGCATCTCCCGCAACACTGAGCACACCAATATGGCAACCTTCGCCGAACCGCACTTCTCTTCCGACGGAATACCCTCGTCGCTCCACACTGAGATCGCCATTCTTGGCGCGATGCTGCTCGATGCGGTGGCGATCAGCGATGCGACCGCGAAGCTGCGCGCGGAAGATTTTTCGCTCGACTCGCACCAGCGGATTTATCGCGTCATTCTCGACCTTATGAACGTGAACCATGCGGTCGACTTCCTCACCGTGCAGGACGCGCTGGCGAAGAAGCGGGAGCTTGAGGCGATCGGCGGCCCGGCGTATCTGGCGTATTTGACCGAGGGCATTCCGCGCAACCTGAACATCGAGAGCTACGTCCGCATCGTCAAGGACAAGAGCCTGCTGCGGCAGTTGATGAGCATTTTCACGGCGGGTCTGGCACAGGCGTCCGACCAGACCGAAGACGCGACGACGGTCCTCAACGGGGTGGAAGCGCAGCTTGCCGATGTGGCGGATTCGGCCATCAATCGTGGCTTCTCTGCAATCAGCGAGATTGTTGCAAGTTCCTTCGGGAGCATTGACGCGCTGTACGAGCAGGGCCGCGAGATCACGGGTCTCGCCACGCACTATATCGACTTCGACAAGATGACAAGCGGCCTACAGCCGAGCGAACTGATTATCATCGCCGCGCGGCCTTCGATGGGCAAGACGGCCTGGGCCATCAACATCGCGCAGAATTGCGCGGTGCGCGACAACAAGGTGGTCGCGGTGTTTTCGCTCGAAATGTCGAAAGAGTCGCTGCTGCGGCGCATGTTGGCGGCGGAAGCGAGCGTCAATTCGCGTAATATCCAGACGGGGTTCATCCCGCGCGCGGACCGCGACAAGCTGATCAATGCGCTGGAGCGGTTGATGAATTCGAAGATGTTTGTGGACGACACGCCCGGCATCACGCTGGCCGAGATGCGCGCGAAATGCCGACGCTTGATGCAGCAGGAGAAGCGGCTGGACCTGGTCGTCATCGACTACCTACAGTTGATGACGGGGACGTCGGGGTCGAACCAGAAGAAGTTCGAGAACCGCACGCAGGAGGTCAGTTCGATTTCGCGCGGGCTGAAATCGCTGGCGAAAGAGTTGCGCGTTCCGGTGGTCGCGCTGTCTCAGCTCTCGCGTGGATCGGAGCAGCGGGCGGGCGACAAGAAGCCGCTGCTTTCCGACCTGCGCGAGTCGGGGTCGATCGAGCAGGACGCCGACGTGGTGGCCTTCATCCATCGCGAGGAGTACTACAACCGCGACGACGAAGACCTCAAGGGCAAGGCCGACATAATCGTCGCCAAGCAACGCAATGGGCCGACTGGCGTGGTAAATCTCGCGTATATCGCGGACTATACGCGCTTTGAAAATCTGGCCAAGGGCGATGTGGGCGGGGACGCGTATTAGACGCGAAGAGACGACCCTAAAGCCCAGGTTCGTCGGCTTCACAAATGTCCGAGCTGAAGCCCGGACCTACCTAGAAGCGAGAACAACTTCAATCCGCGTTCGCTACACCGTTTCCCCCGGCGTCAATTTCGGATTGACCTTCGCGGGCGATGAAGGATACGGCATGCCCTTGTCGAGGAACTCCTGAAGTTGTTTGTCGTAGTCGTAGATGTCGTCGAAGAAGTGGATGGTGCCGTCTTCGTCCGCGGTCGCGGTGAGGTAGAAAATGACGACAGGCAGCGGCGTTTTGAGGCCGACGGTTTTGTTGTCTTTGTCCTCGCTGTTCATGGCGTCGGCGATCTTGTCGGGGTCCCAGTCGCCCTGGTCGCGGAGCACCCACGCGGCCATCTGGTCGGCGTGTTCGAGGCGCACGCAGCCATGCGAGCGATCGCGGCGCGTCAGACCGAAGAGGTTGATCTCCGGCGTCGAGTGCATGTAGACGTCGTACTCGTTGGGGAACATGAACTTGACCAAGCCGAGCGAATTCTTAGGGCCGGGCTTCTCGCGAATGGCGTAGCGCAGATGTTCGATGTCCTTAGCTGAGAAGTTGGCGACCTGCGTCCCATCGGACGTGGTTACTTCGTAGTTCTTCTCGGCGAGATAGCCGACGCCGCTGCGCTGGATGTGGCCGAGCAATTCCTTCTTGATGATCGACGGCGGCACGTTCCAGTAGGGCCGGAAGACGAGGTACTTCATGGTGCGGGTGAAGATGGGCGTGTCGTGGCCGCCCTTGGCTTGGCCGTTGACGGTCTTCATTTTGAAGGCGAGGCTGTGGTCGGGTTCGTAAGCGCGCACGACAAATTCGGCGAGGTTTTCGAGCAGGCGCGGGTTGACGTAGGTGTCGTCGAGCCAGCGCCAACGTTCGAGCGACAGGTTCAGTTGCTGCACGCGCACGTCCATTGGTACGTTGAGCGAGGCGATGGTGGATTGCGTCAGCTTACCGTCTGCCGTCAGGCCGTGGCGTTGCTGATAATGCTTGACGGCGTCGGCAAAGTCCTGGGTGTAGATGCTGCCGACCGTCGAGAGGCCTGCGGGAGGACTTGGCATGTCGCCTTCGAGGGCAAGTCTCGAGGCGAGCGGGTATAGAGCGGAAGCGGGAAACGGCTGGTCCACGGAGACGGGTTTGGCGATTGTGGAAAGAGGCGCGGAGGGCGTTGCGTGCTGCTGCTTCGCGAGGGCGAGATATTGTTGCAGCGCTCTTTCGGTGCCTGCATACATCGCGTTTTGCGGTTCTATAGCATCGAGTTCGCCGCCAACATCGTCGGCCTCGACGACGTGATCGTTGAGGAAGGTCGCGAGATCGAACGCCGCGCGTTTGGCTGGGACGTCGATGTCGAAGTTCAGATGTTGCGGGTTCACGCGACCGGAGTGCAGGTTGGAGATGTAGCGCATCGCGGTGATGGTCATCGCCGCGTCGAACTGCGCGAGCTGGTCTTGGGCCGCTGCGGAGGTGTCGTGCGATCTGTCGATGGCTTTGATGCGCTCGATGCGCTGCGGCCAGCGACTGGCGTCGTAGTCCTCGGGCTTGAGGCCTTTCTGCGCGGAGTTCGAGAACGCCTGAATAATTTCGCCGGCTTGCGATGTGAGCTGACCATCCTCCGTCCAGGCGAGCGCCCAGTCGCGCGCGTCGTAGAACTGCTTCACCTGCGGCTGGAAGTCGGAGTAGTTGCTCCACTTGAGGATGGCCAGTTGTGGAGAGTTGACGACGTGCTGCACGTTGGTCGCGAGGTCGGTGGATCCGCGATGCTTGCGGCAGCCGGAAATGCAGCAGATCAAGCAAAGAGCGATGGCGGGAACGACGAGCGTTCGGCGCGGTACTACGAGCGAGTTCATTCAGCGGGCCTCAGAGCGATGTGTACACAGTATAGGGTTCGACGCGGCACCATTGCTCAAACTTTGAATCCCGCCAGCCAGCCGATGCAAAGCATGGCCTGTGTCAACACCAATCCTCCAGTCAGCGCCAGCAGCAGTCGGTGGCGGCGCTGCGATTTGCGGGAGGCTTCGAGCGCGTCGGCCAGGACTCCGCCGATGAAAGTAAACAGGAACGGCAACGCCCACAGCCAGGGTGCGCTGGTGGTCTGCGTGGTGTAGAGCGGCATCAGCACAAGCACCATCAGCAACGGCGACGTGTTGCCGAAGTAGCGGCTGGGTTTGTGGGCCACGTAAATCCAAAGTGCGGCGAGCGTCGCCAGCAGGATGGGGCCTTCGGCGGGCAGCGTGGTGTGAGTGAACGGAAATTTCGCCATCGTGGAAACGAACGCGCGCACCCCCTCCAGGCTGAACCAGAAGCGCGCGCCGCCGCCGATGAATACGTAGAGGAACGCCGACACGCGAAACGAGAACGAGGCGAAGAGGATCGCCAACGCACCCAGTGCCGAGAAGATCAGGACCTGCGAGACGTAACTGCGGCGGCGGTCGGCGAGGTAGAAGAGGAAGATTGTCCCGGCGGCGAACCCCACCAGCGCCGCCAGCAGGTGCGCGCAGGCGGTCAATCCGAGAGCGAAAATGAGCAGCCCGATGCGCGGCTTCCATTTGTGGCGCGGGCCTTGCAGCGCGTGGGCAACGCCGATGGCGGTGTAGACCAGGCCATAGAGTCCCCACATCGCGAGGACCTCGTTGTTAGGGGTCGACGCAAAGCGCACGATCGCCGGGCAGAAGACGTAGAGCGCGAGCGCGAGTCCTCCACCCTCGTTGCCGAACAGCCGCCTCGCGACCCACCAGAGGCCGCCGCCGAGCCACAGCGCGAAGAAGACGAACGGCAGGCGCAGAAGGTATTTGACGCTGTGCAGTTCGTGGCGCGCTTCCCAGGTCGAGCCGTTGAGCGAGCCGCTCGAATAGATGCGGTTTTGCGGCTTGCGAAAACGGTCGGCGGCCAGCAGTACCCAGCGCTGCGCGGTCAACGGAAATCCAGCCAGGCGGTATGCGAACGTGCCATCGCCGTTGAGGTTTCCGCAGGTCGTAAAATAGCCCGCCAGCGGCGACGGCTTCTCCCACATCTCGCGGCCGCAGCGCGCGAAGCGATAATCCTGCGGCGTCAGCGGCTGGTGCGCGACCATCCACAGGCACTCGCACAGCAGGCAGAGCAGAAGCGCCGCGGCCACGCGCTGCGCCCGCCCAATGTAGAAACCCTTAAATCGCATCGTCAGGCTTGAGTGTATCGAAGTGAAGAGTGAAGAGTGAAGAGTGAAGAGTGAAGAGCAAGCTAGATATCGAAGCCTTTCCTAATCCCTAATCCCTAATCCTTGTTCCCCTGTACCCTGTACTTGATGGATTCGCTAACATTCAAGCCCGGCCGTGCGTTCTTGTCTTCCAATTCGCCCTCGCCGCCGTGGACTGCGGTGTTCGAGGATGAAGGGCCGGCGGGATATTTCTACGCCTGCGACCGCTCCCGCGAAACGCAGGAGGAAAGCATTCTGGACGCGATGCTCATCTACAACGGCGCGGCGCTGGATGAGCCCGAGCGTGAGCGGCTGGCCTCCGTGCAGTGGTCCAAAGATGGGACGCAGGCGGTGCTTTATCTGGATGGAACGGCGCAGGCGCTGGTCGATTTTACGGCGAAGACCGGCATTTGCCGCGCCAACTTTCCGAACTTCCTCGACGAGGGCGGCACCGGCTGGCGGAAGGCGTCGCACCAGTGGAGCGACGAAGCATTGCAGCAGTTTGAGGCGG
>JALYTE010000438.1 GCA_030854435.1 Acidobacteriota bacterium
GTCTTCGGTGGAGAAGTCGCCGACTTCCTCGACTTCGCCATTGGCCGCTCCTTCAGCCGCCAGAATTTCTTCGGGTGTGCTTGCCATGGAACTCTCCTCGCCAATTGTTGACGCATCTTCAGATGCGGCTTCGATGGCGACCGGCACAATCGGCGCAGGCCGCTCTTCGCCTTCTTCGTACTGGCCGAAGTAGTGGCGCACGGCGGCGGATATCTTGTCGATCGTCTTTTCGCCGATGCCGGGGACTTGCTGCAACTCTTCGGCGGTCATGTCGGCGAGCGCCTCGACCGTGGTGATGCCGGCGGCGATGAGCTTTTCCATCACAGAGTCGCCGAGTTCGGTGACCTGCTCGATGGGCGTCGCAGCGCCTGCGCCCATGCCCTCCATCTGCTGCTCGACTTCCTGGCGCTTCTCTTCCTCGCTCTTGATGTCGATCTTCCATTGCAGCAGCTTGGCGGCGAGCCGCACGTTCTGCCCCTTCTTGCCGATGGCGAGCGAGAGTTGGGTGTCGTCCACAATGACTTCGATTTGTTTTTCGGCGAGGTCGGTGATGGAGACTTTCGAGACCTTCGCTGGCTGTAGCGCCTTCTCGGCGAAGGTCGTGATCTCCTCCGAGAACTCGATGATGTCGATTTTTTCTCCGCGCAGCTCGCGGATGATGGACTGCACGCGCATGCCCTTCATGCCCACGCAGGCACCGACCGGGTCGACGTCCTTGTCGCGCGAGATGACGGCGATCTTGGTGCGCTCGCCAGCTTCGCGGGCGATGGCGCGGATCTGCACCGTGCCGTCGTAGATTTCGGGGACTTCGGATTGGAAGAGGCTCTGCACCAATGCGGGTGCGGCGCGGGAGACGATGACCTGCGGGCCTTTAGCGGCGCGGTCGACGCGCAACAGGACGACGCGAACGCGCTCGCCCACGGCGAACTGTTCGAGCCGTGATTGCTCGCGCTTGGGCATCCGGGCTTCGGCCTTGCCGAGGTCGAAGATGACGTCCATCGGTTCGAGGCGCTTGACGGTGGCGTTGAGGATTTCGCCGACGCGGCCGCCGTATTCTTGAAATACGGTGTCGCGCTCGGCCTCGCGGACCTTCTGGAAGATGACCTGCTTGGCCATCTGCGCGGCGATGCGGCCGAGCGGGGCGGTGTCTTTGTAGTAGCGCAGTTCGCCGCCGACTTCGACTTCGGGGACAACTTCGCGGGCCTGCTCGAGTGTGATCTGGTTGACCTCGTCTTCGACCTGCTCGGGCAATTCCACGACCGTCTTGTAGACGTAGGCGCGCAGTTCGCCGGATTCGGGGTCGAGTTCGGCGCGCATGTTTTCGGTCGTCTTGTAGAACTTGCGCGTGGCCAGCGCAATGGCGTCCTCAACCGCGGAGACGACTACGGCGGCTTCGATGCCTTTTTCGCGGCTCAACATTTCAATCGACTGGTGCAATGCGCTTGCCATGGGTGTTCTCGTTTCGGAAAAACAGTGAGTAGTGAATGGTGAATAGTGAATGAAACTAGATTTCGGCGACCAGGTTGGCCTTTTCGACGTTGCTGAAGGGGATCTCGACGGTCTGAGAGGATGCGGCCTTTTTCCCTTTGCCTTTTTGTTTGATGGCTGAAAGGTCGAGCGTCAATGTGGCACCGTCGAACGCGGTGAGGCGGCCTGTGAAGTGTCGGTTGGCGTCGACGGGGGTGAAGGTCTGGAGCTTGACTAGGCTGCCGCGAAAACGTTCGTAGTCGGCGGGCTTGGCCAGCTTGCGTTCGAGGCCCGGGGAGGAGGCTTCAAGGGTGTACTCGGCGCCGGGGATGAGGTCTTCGATGTCGAGCACGGTGCCGAAGTCGCGCGCGAAGTTGGCGCAGTCTTCGTGGGTGACGCCGGAGAGGAGTTCCACGGGGACGCCTTGAGGAAGTTCGGCCGCCGCTTCGGCGAGTTTCGCTCTGCCCGCTTCATTTTTTTCGAGGAAGACGCGGAGGGCGCGGTGCTTGCCTCCCCCGGTGAATTCGAGGTCAACGAGGTCGAGGCCGTGGGAGGCGGCGACGCGGTCGGCGGTAGCGCGGATTGTGTCCAGTTCGAGGGCCATAGTTGCGGCTGGGCGGATCCGGAATGACCGAAAACGCCCTTTATTTTGAGGCAAACAAAAAGTGGGCTTTCGCCCACTCCTCTCTTCCGCCACATTCCCGGTGCGCACACGGGTGAAGTCCTGCGGCAGAACAAATTCGTCTGCTGTGATGAGAATACTCCGATTGGGGCAATAATTCAAATGTAAAGTTGGCCTATAGCTTTCCCCAGTCGTAGGAAATCTCCGGGGAGCACTGAGGTTCTGCGATCCTGACTTTCAGAGAGCCGCTCTTTTGTCTGGACTTGGCATAAGGCAACAAGCTGAACCGAATCACGCCCATATCGTTGGACCGAACGACCTGGGTACCGGCTGAGTTAGGGGTCGAGATGTAATGGATGTCGGTATTGGGGGGAAATCCAGTACCCGTAATGAGTGCAAGCGCAAAATCCGGTGTCAGTCGAACCGCACTCAGGGTGCAACCTCTATTCTGGCCACCGACCGGGTTGGGTACGACGACAAGTCCAATTTTACCGGCCTCGCTGATAAAGAGGAAACGCAGCGGCTCTCCCTTTATGGTGGATGCTGTGAACTCTATGGGGTCGTCGGGATTCTTGGGATCGCCGCATTGCTCCGGAGATCGTACGGCACACATGAGGATTCCATCTTTGCCGACAGAAATTCCCTGCATCGCGGATATTGCTTTATCGTCGCCGACGGGCATCGTCTGTTGCTCGAAGAGCGTTCCTTCGGGAGCGCCTTTCACGAATATGTGAACTTGAACAAGCATTGTGTCATTTGGCCCGCGAGCCGCCGCAACAGGCTTAGCTGCTATGGACCATCCCGGAGGAACCAATTGCTCAACATCGCGAATGTGGGTATTCATCAGATAGTCGACGCGGGCGCGGAGAGCGTCTGTGCCGGTGGCCGGGC
>JALYTE010000439.1 GCA_030854435.1 Acidobacteriota bacterium
GAGCTACACCGCCAGCCCGTTCATGGTCGTTTTCAAAGTTGACAAAGACAAACTACATGGCTGGACCGGTAAGGGCGAAGCCCCCGCTCGCAGAGCACCAGTAAGACGGGGCACCCCGCGCAAAAAGTAGGACACGCTTTAGCTTGTCCTTGTAGAAGAGCCCGTGGCCACCCTAACCTTCGACCAGGCCCGATCCTGCGTCTTACAAAAAGTGGCCACCGCAGTTGGTTTGCTTATCGAGCAGGTCCCCTTGCTCGAAAGCAATGGGCGTGTCCTAGCCAGCACCCTATCGGCCGACCGCGATTACCCACCCCTCGCTCGATCGGTCCGTGACGGGTTCGCAATCCGCTCCAGCGATGTGCCGGGTTCGCTGACTATCGCGGGCGAAGTCCGCGCAGGCGAAGCCAGTACTGCCGCGCTAGCCCAAGGCGAAGCAATCGAAATTATGACCGGCGCTCCGGTTCCAGCCGGAGCCGACTCCGTAGTCATGGTCGAACACACCGTCACGACGGGCAACCAGGTTCGGATCGACCGGTCCATCCGGTACGGCGAGAACATCAGCCCACGTGGATCGGAGGCTCAACAAAACCAGGCGTTACTCGCAGTGGGGCAGCGCATCGGCTATACGGAAATCGCGCTCCTCGCCACGTGCGGCCATTCGCTTGTCGATGTGTTTCGGCACCTCAATGTAGCAATCGTCGCCACAGGGGATGAAATTCTGGATGTCCCTGAGCAACCGGCCGATCACCAGATTCGAAATTCGAATGCCTGGTCGCTTGCTGCACAAGTAGTCCGGGCCGGAGCCTCTCCCAATCTCTTACCGGTCGCGCGTGACGTCTATGATCAAACTCGCGAGCTGATCGAGCGTGGCCTCGAGTCTGACCTGCTGCTGCTCTCCGGCGGTGTCTCGGCCGGCAAGTACGACATCGTTGAGCGGGTTCTGGCCGATCTTGGCGCGGAGTTCTTTTTTGATCGCGTGTTGATCCAGCCCGGGCAACCGCTGGTGTTCGGGCAAGTGCGCGGCAAATTCTTCTTCGGCCTGCCGGGCAACCCCGCCTCCACCATGGTCACCTTCGAGGTGTTCGCCAGGGCCGCGCTGGAACTGCTGTCGGGACAGCGTGAGACGACATTACCAATTACTTGGGCCCGCCTGACCAGAGACTTTCAGCAGAAGCCCGGCCTCACCCGGTTCTTGCCGGCTTCGCTCGATGCACGCGGCCTTGAGCTGACGCCGGTACCCTGGAAAGGATCGGCCGATGTGCCCGCAATGACGCGCGCGAACGCCTACCTCGTAACCGAGCCTGACCGCGAGCGATGGCAAGCTGGTGACATGATCCACATGCTTCCAAAATGAGCGAGCTCTCACACTTCGACGCCGCCGGCACTCCCCGCATGGTGGACGTCTCCGCCAAAGCTGAGTCCCGACGCACGGCCCGCGCCCATGCTTTTGTTCGGATCCGTCCGGAAGTGCTCGCGAAGCTCCCAGAAAATCCCAAGGGCAATCCGCTCGAGGTTGCCCGGATCGCGGGTATTATGGCGTCCAAGAAAACATCCGAGTTGATTCCGCTTTGTCATCCGCTTCCGCTTTCGCACGTCGATGTGGATATAACCATCGAACCAGGCGGCGTGCGCGTGGTCGCCAGCGCCACCACCATCGCGCAAACTGGCGTTGAAATGGAAGCCCTGACTGCTGCGGCAGTGGCGGCGCTGACTGTGTACGACATGACGAAAGCTCTGGACAAATCCATCGAGATCCAGGATCTCTATCTACTCGAAAAAACTGGCGGCAAGAGCGGAGACTACGTCCGGTCATGATTCCGACCGCAATTGTGACGGTCAGCGACTCGGTGGTGCGTGGCACGCGCGAGGACCGCTCCGGAGCGCAACTTCGCGAACGGGTTGAAGCGCTCGGTTGGACAGTTCATTCACAAGCCGTAGTGCCCGATGAAGTAGATCAGATAGCGGCCAAACTGAAGGACATCGCTGACCATGAAGAGGTCTCGCTGATTCTGACCACTGGCGGCACAGGTGTGGCGTTGCGCGACGTAACACCCGAAGCGACTCGAACCGTCATCGACCGCGAGATCCCGGGTCTCGGCGAGACCATGCGGAGCGAGGGTCGCAAGGCCACGCGCTTCTCCGTGTTGTCGCGCGGCATAGCCGGAACCCGTGGACGCGTGTTGATCGTCAATCTGCCGGGCTCCCCAAAAGGCGCAGTCGAGTCTCTGGACGCGATAGCGGAGCTGATTCCGCATATGGTCGATCTCTTGCACGGAAAAACTGAGCATGCGGAAGGGATGCGAAACTAAGGGTATGCGAGTCATCTGCGTTCTGCTCGTCAGCGCCCTCAGTTTCGGACAAACTCCTCCGGCGGTCGACGACGCTCGTATCGTCGTTCCTGTGATTGTCGTCATTGCTCCAACCACCGTGCTCGACAAGGGCGGCGATTATGTGAACGGTCTTTCGGTTGACGACTTCAAGTTGTTCGACAATGGTAAACCGCAACGCATCACCCAGGACGTGGGTTTCCTGCCGCTCTCATTGGTAGTCGGGGTAGAAGCGAGTTCGATGCTGGGCGACATTCTCCCTAAGATTCAGACCATCGGCGTAATGATCAGCAACCTGGTAGTTGGCCAGAACGGAGAAGCAGCCGTTCTGGCGTTCGACCATCGCATTCGCACTGTGCAAGAGTTCACCGACGATCCAGGCAAGATTCAAGCCGCCATGAAG
>JALYTE010000441.1 GCA_030854435.1 Acidobacteriota bacterium
GGAAGCGCAACTGCGTCCAGCGGAAGATGTAGTCCATGATCGACTTGGCGTAGCCAATCTGCTCGTTGCCCGTCCAGCCCTGGGGCTCGAAGCGGGTGTGCGCGAACTTTTCGCACAACAGCTTCAACGGCACGCCGTGCTGCAGCGAGATCGAAATCGCCGTCGCGAAAGAATCCATCAAGCCCGATACGGTAGAGCCTTCTTTGGCCATGCGGATGAAGATCTCGCCCGGCTGCCCGTTGGGGTAGAGGCCGATGGTCAGGTAGCCTTCGTGTCCGCCGATGGAGAACTTGTGCGTGACCGACGCGCGCTCGTTGGGCAGGCGGTGACGCATCGCGCGCGGCGGGGATTTCGCGTCGAGCGAGTCGGCGTTCTGGGTGCTGGAGTGGAGCATCGCGGCCAGTTGTGCTTCGAGCGTGGCGAGCTTCTGCTGAACGGACGAGAGATTCTGTGCCTGTTCGGAGAAAAGCAGGTCGTTCGCTTCGCTCAGGATGACAACTTCGGAGAGGGATGGGGTCGTGGACGACGAGGACGGCCTTGCGCCAGCGGACTCGGCGGCGGTAAGGATTTTGGTGCCCTTCTTTTCGTCCGACGTTTGCGCGGAGACGTTGAGCGGCTGCGTGCCCTTCGACCCGTCGCGGTAGATGGCGACCGCCTTCAGGCCCAAGCGCCAGGCTTCCGTGTAGGCCTCGGCGATGTCGTCGACCGAGCAGTCGTTGGGCAGGTTGACCGTCTTAGAAATCGCCCCCGACAGGAACGGCTGCGCTGCCGCCATCATCTTAACGTGGCCCGTCCAGGAGATTGAGCGCGTGCCTTTGGCCGGCTTGAAGGAGCAGTCAAAAACTGCCAGGTGCTCAGGCTTGATCGCAGGCGCGCCCTCGATGGTGCCGGTCGCGTCGATGTAGTTGACGATCCCCTCGACCTCCGCCTCCTTGTAGCCGAGCTTGAACAGCGCGCCGGGGACCGTATTGTTGACGATCTTGATCATGCCTCCACCGACCAGCTTCTTGTATTTCACCAGCGCGAGGTCGGGCTCGACGCCGGTCGTGTCGCAATCCATCATGAAGCCGATAGTGCCCGTCGGCGCAAGCACCGTGACCTGCGAGTTGCGATAGCCGTGCTGCTCGCCCAGCGCGAGAGCGTCGTCCCAGGCGTTCTGCGAGGCGGCTTTGAGCTCCGCAAGCTGTGGCGCGACGAAGGGTTCGGCGCTGTTGTTGAGCGCGCGGTCGATGTTGTTGACCTCGGCGCGATGCATACGAATGACGTCGAGAAACGGCTCACGGTTGACGTAGAAGCCGGGGCAGGCACCAGCATTTTCTCCAGCGATTCCGCTCATTTTTTTATCCGTCTGCTGCGTGAGCGTCGTGGCAGCGCCCAGTGGCGGGCAATCGGCGGCCATGCGCGCCGATTGCGCGTACGCGTCGCCGCACAGGATGCTCGTCACGCAGGCGGCGAAGGCGCGCCCGGCGTCCGAGTCATAGGGCAGGCCGAAGTCCATCAGCAGCGCGCCGAGGTTCGCGTAGCCCAGCCCCAGCGGGCGGTAGTCGTGCGAGTTCTTGCTGATTTGTTCGGTGGGGTAGCCCGCCGCGTCCACGATGATCTCCATCGCCGTGGTCAGCACGCCGATCGCATGGCGGTAACTGGGAATGTCGAACTTTCCCGCGGGCGTGAGGAACTTAAGCAGGTTGAACGACGCCAGGTTGCAAGCTGAGTCGTCCAGAAACATGTACTCCGAGCACGGGTTAGACGCATTGATGCGCGCCGTGTTTTTCGACGTATGCCAGCGGTTGATGGTCGAGTCGTACTGCATGCCGGGGTCGCCGCACTGCCACGTCGCTTCGGCGATCTGGTGCATGATGTCGCGCGCCGGCGTTTCCTTCACCGCCTCGCGGTCGCGCACGGTGCGCGTGGTGAAGGTGCCATCGCTGACGACGGCATTCATGAACTCGTCGGTCACGCGAACCGAGTTGTTCGCGTTCTGGAAGAAGATGCTCGAGTACGCCTCGCTGTCCGGGCCGGAGCCGTCGTAGCCCGCCTGCATCAGGTGCCACGCCTTGGCCTCCTCCTTCACCTTGCACTGGATGAACTCTTCGATGTCCGGATGGTCGACGTTGAGGATGACCATTTTCGCAGCCCGGCGCGTCTTGCCGCCGGACTTGATCACGCCGGCGAAGGCGTCGAAGCCGCGCATGAAGCTCAGCGGGCCGGACGCAGTGCCGCCGCCGGAGAGCGTTTCCATGCTCCCGCGAATCGCGCTGAGGTTCGAGCCTGCGCCGCTGCCCCACTTGAACAACATGCCTTCCGTCTTGGCCAGCGTCAGAATCGAGTCCAGCGAATCGTCCACCGAGTTGATGAAGCACGCCGAGCACTGCGGGCGCGTGTAGCCGGTGCGCGAGTAGTTGACCCGGCCAAGCTCCTGGTCCCAGTGCCAGTTCTGCGCGTCCGAGTTCGGCTCCAGCCGGTCGCACCCTACGTTGAACCACACCGGCGAATTGAACGCCGCCTTCTGGTGCAGCAGCAGGTGCGCGAGCTCGGCAAAGAAAATTTCCGCGTCTTCGGCGGAGGCAAAGTAGCCGTCGCGGACACCCCAGTCGCGGATGCTCTCGGCGACCCGGGAGATGAGCGCGCGTACGCCGCTCTCGCGTTCCGGCGTCCCCACCTGCCCGTGCAGATACTTGCTGGCAACGATGTTGGTCGCGGTCATGGACCAGTCGGCGGGCACCTCGACGTTCTTCTGCTCGAAGATGAGGTTGCCCTTCCAATCCTGAATGACGGCATCACGCAACTCCCACGCGATCTCGTCGAAGGGCGAAACGCCGGGCTGGGTGAAATGCCGCTCGAAAGTCAGGCCGCGAGCGTTGCTGGAAATTGCGAAGGCTCGCGCGGGTGCAGAGGCGGCGGCGGTGGTCGTGACGGCGGGGGCGATGGACTTTGCCATGGTGGTTCTCCTGCAAACGGCGTATAGGGAGCCGGGTTAGGCTCCTCTGAGGGTTCAAGGTCGATGCCGGCCTTTAGGGGGTTGCTCCGAAACTCAATTCCGAAGGTGTGAGACGTTGCAACGAGTCGATCCAAAAACGGCCCCGGAAACAGGCCTTCGCGACGTTGCAGTTCACAGATTCGGTGCAGATGCGAAAGTACCGCCGCATATCGCGTTAGTCAAGTATAAAACAACAACATCTTGTGGTAACGACGTAGATACTCCCCAAACGGGCGGTTGGAGGACGGTGCCCCCGGGTTTTCGGAGGTTTTTGTGTGGAAAGCTCTGGGAAGGGCCGTGGACTGCGGATGTTGAGCGTTCACGGGACTGTCAAAAATCGCCATGAAACGCCCGGCCCTCGCAAAAAGCAGGGCACAAAAGTGGCCAACTCGTGGGTTCCGGGCAGCTTTCAGGCCGGATTTGCAGGGTTCCGCGGCGGGGCCAATCCCGCGAGCAACTGGGCCGAGATTTCCTGGCCCTCCCAGTATTGAACGTGGGCCAGAATCCACGTCCGAGCGGCGGGGTCCTTACGGTTGTCCACGTGGTTATAGCCGGGAAGCTGGGGCCGCAGATCGTGCGGCGTGTCGTAGTACTCCAGTATCCCGCTGACGATGTCGCGGTGCGAGTAGAGGTTGACCCACGGGAACGGGCGCAGCGCGTAATCCAGCACCATCGCCTGCATGAGTCCGGCCATGGCTTCGCGGTAGTGCTGGTCCTGGCTGGGCTGGTTGCGGAAGAGGAAGGCCGTCTTGTCCAGCGGCGAACCGAAGGTGATGAAGCGGTGGATGCGGCCAACAACATTGTGCTCGCCATCGCAGCCGTGCGTGTCCCATACGATGAGCGCGTTGATGAGGTCGTAGGTGATGACCGAGCCGAGCGAGTGGCCGACGAAAATGACGCCATCGTACAGCGGTTCGCCGGTCTTGGGGTCCTTGGCTTGAAAGATTTGCTGCCCCAGCGTGATGACGATCTTCTGGATGGCGTTGCGAATGTCTTCAAACGCGCTGACCTTGTACGAGGAGACGTAGATGGCCACGTCGCCGAGGTATTCGATGACGAACAGATTCAGAACGTAACGATAGACCAGCGCCGCGACGATCAGCACGAGCGTGCGCAGGTTCGCCC
>JALYTE010000464.1 GCA_030854435.1 Acidobacteriota bacterium
CGCACACCACTTACATGGTGAGTCACTCGCTGGGCGCGATGCCGCGCGGCGCGGCGGCGGCCGCTCAGGAGTTCACCGACATCTGGGCCACGCGCGGCATCCGCGCCTGGGAAGAGGGTTGGTGGGACATGCCCGTGACGCTCGGCAACTTGATCGCCGACATCATCGGCGCAGCGCAGGGCCAGGTCGTCATGCACCAGAACGTTTCCATCTGCCAGACGATCGTGACGTCCTGCTTTGATTGGAGCGCCTGCGGTACCGACGGTAAAGCGAAGAACGAGCGCAACAAGCTCGTCCGCAACAAATTGGTAACCGACGGCCTCAACTTCCCCTCGAACGACTACATCTACCACGGCCTCGAACGTCAGGGGGCTGATATCCACACCGTCGCATCGCCGGACGGCATGACGCTACCGCTCGAAGACATGCTCGCCGCAATCGACGAACGTACCCAACTCGTGTCCGTTTCTCACGTCGCGTTTCGCAGCTCGTTCGTACAGGACCTCGCAGCCATCACGCGTCGCGCCCACGAAGTCGGCGCGTTCGTCATCGCCGACCTCTATCAGTCCGCAGGCATCGTCCCCGTCGACGTGCGCGCGCTCAATGTGGATTTCGCCACCGGAGGCTCGGTCAAGTGGCTGTGCGGAGGCCCCGGCGCAGGCTATCTCTACGTGCGCCCCGACCTGATGGAGAAACTCCGTCCCGCCGCGACCGGATGGGCCGCACACGCTCGTCCCTTCGAGTTCGAACCCGGCTCCATCGACTTCGCCTCCGACATGCACCGCTTCCTGAACGGCACGCCCAACATTCCGGCGATGTACTCCGCGCGTCCGGGCTACGAAATCGTCCGCGAAATCGGCGTCGAAGCCATCCGAGCGAAGTCGCTGCGCCAGACGCAGCGGCTGATCGACCTCGCCGACGAAGCCGGTTTTTCCGTCCGCACGCAGCGCAAACCCGAAGCCCGCGGTGGCGTCGTCATTCTCGATGTGCCCCACGGGCGAGAGGTCGCCGCGGAACTCATTCGCCGCGAAATTCTGGTCGACTACCGTCCCGGCGCCGGCGTCCGCATCGCTCCCCACTTCTACACGCTCGATGAGGAGTTGGAGCGCACCGTCAGTGAAATGCAAGCCATCGTCGCGACCCGCCCTTGAAGTGGGCTTCCTTCCTGATCGACGTTTTGTGACTAAATACACACTCGCGGTGACGAGCGAATCGCATTTCCTGTTCAATACCATGAGCGGCATTTCCAGTCTTATGCGGACCGACCTCCCGTCCGCCGTAACCATGCTGGAACAACTCAGCAGCCTTTTGCGTATCACCCTGGAACGCGGGAACGCTCGACTCATTCCGCTGACCGACGAGACGGAGTTTGTCGAAGTGTATCTGGCCCTTCAAAACCGCCGGTTTCCAAGTCGAGCATGCCAGGAAGTCCATTGCAATTTTTCGCGAGTCCAACCGAAACCCCTGACAGGACATGGTGCGTAATGATCCACGCTGTGATGACCGACGACGAAGTGCTGGCGCGGCAAACCGTGCTTCCGAACGGGGCAAAAGCTGCGGGCGGGCGCGATTACACCAGGCGCATCGTCCTTAAATCGCGCGGCAGAATCCTCTTTCTGCCCCTCTCCGACATTCGCTGGATCGGAGCGGAGGAAAACTACGTTCGCATTTGCACGGAATCCGAGACCCACCTTCTTCGCGAGACGATGACCCGCCTCGAGCAGAAACTCGACCCGCAGATGTTCCTGCGCGTGCATCGGTCTTCCATCGTCAACCTCCAGTACGTGAAGGAAGTGCGGACCGAAAAGGACGGCGAGTCTGCGGTCATGCTGCTCAATGGGCAGAAGATCCCCATGAGCCGCACCTACCGTTCGCGCATTCACGCCTGGCTGTAGCGGTCATTTCAACGTGGACGCGTTGCCCGCATCGACGACGATTTGCGCAGTCTCTACTCTCGCGAGATTGCGGCGAAACAGCCCTAAATTCCAGCCCGCGCTTTCAGCAGCGCTTCGAACTTCCGCGATCTGCTTTTCCAGCGCGGACAGGGAACGCTCTGCGCTCTTTTCCCCGCCTGACAACTCGAGCAAAGCCGGAAGTTGAAGCCAACTCAACAACTCCTCGAAGCATTCCTTGTTGAAGTAAGTTTCGCCGGAAGCTTCGCTGATGCCGGTGAGCCAGCGCACATCTGAATCTGCCCAGAAACGCTCGGACGTCCAAACATGCTCGGCGCTGTCCGCGCCCGGTTCCCCGGAGGTCGCCAGCAGAATCCGCGCGCGCGCCGCCGCTCTCCAGGCGTTCTCCCCTTCGATGCCGAGAGACGAGAATATTTCCGCGAGGGCCGACCTCAAATCGAGTTGGTCGAACACTCTGAGCCGGTCGTGAATTTCTGGAAAGCTGGCCAGCACCATCCACGCGAGCACCGGTGCCCAGACGATTTCGGGCCGCAGGCGTTCTTCGTTGTTGGGAAAGATCTCGCGAACAGTCCGGGGCCACGCTGTCGAAAACTCACGCTCAAGCAAGGGAAGGCCTACGCTCGCGTTGGCAATGTTTTGAAACCTTTCTTCGTAGGCGCCGGACGAGAAGGGCGTACCCTTCGCAACGATGCCCGCCAAATCCAAAGCGGGCCTCTTCCCTTCACCTTCGTTCACGGGCAAATGCTTCAAGGCTTCAGCCTGAAAACGATCCGCCGCCACAAAAACGGCTAGCAACTCGGGGCGATGCTTCGCCTCCTCCACCTCTCGTGCAACATCGGATGCAACCGATGACTTCTTTACAGTCACTTCCTTGGAAGTCTTGCTCGGGAGTTTGTCTTGGGATGTGTTTGTCTGGCCCGTCAACTTCCCAGCTTCGGCGCTTGCAACAGATTCCGTGTCATCGAGCACGGGCTTGCGGCTGGCGGCGAGCCTTCTCCCGGCCTCAGCCAGCGCTTGAAGATTGCTCGCGTTCACAACCTGCCGCAAGGCTTCATGGACCGGTAGCAACCGCAGTTTCGAGAGCGCTTCCTCAAGACTGTAAACGCCCGCCCCGCCCAGCGCATCGTGCAACTGGCTCCAAGGTTGGTCTGCCGTCGAACGCAACTCGCGCCAGCGCCTCAGCACCACATACTGATAGCCCCGAAGATCGAGCGTCAGGCCTTGACGCTCCAAATCGCTTGCCCGGCGAAGATATTCCAGATTGCGAATCGGGTCTCGATAAGCCACGAACATGTCTTCACCAGTCCACAATCCCAGGGCTTCCGTCAGGCTTCTCTGCCGAAGCTCCCCGCTGCCCTTGTCCATCGACGCCGCGGAAAGATGGATGGTTCCGCGCGTCGATTGATACACGTTGTTGTAGACGATGATGGCGCGCTCATCGCCCGAGCGGTTGGAGTACGCAAGCACGTTCTCATCCACCGCTCCGTTCTCCGTCCAGAAGTCGTACAGAACGAAATGCGTGCTCTCGGCAAAAACATGGCGGCTCTTAAGCAGAGGCACGATCTCGCGCTGATAGCGGTCGATGAAGCCCTGGTTCGGATACTCCTGCATCCGCGCCTGTTTGAAGTCCATGCCATAGCGTTCGCTGAAGCCTTCAATCTGGCCGTGCGCAAACATCGGCAGGCCGGGCAGCGTCGCCAACAGCGTGCATGTCCCAAAGTATTTGTCGCCCCCGCCGAACTGGTCGGCCGCCGTGCGCTCATCCGGATTGCTCATGAAGTTGACGTAGCGTTTCAAAATGTCGGGGTCGAACTCGATCGTCTTCTTCAGGTACGACCTGTACTTCGCGTTCTCTTCATCGCGCAGCATGTTCATGAAAGCGCTGTTGTACACGCGATGCATTCCCAGCGTCCGGACGAAGTAGCCTTCCAGCAACCAGAAAGCCTCGGCCAGCAGTAGCGTTCCCGGCACCTCAACGGCAACGCGGTCCACCACCTCCCGCCAGAATTCATTCGGCATCAGGGCGTCGAATTCTTCCTGCGACATCGCATTTTCCGCACGCGACGGGATCGACCCGCCAACGCCGGGGAGCGGAAACCACAACCGCTGCACGTGCCGCTTCGCCAACACCATCGCGGCGTCGAAACGGATGATCGGAAACAGCCGCGCCACATGCAGGATGACCTGGATCACATGTTCGCGCACCGCGGCCTTCGAGTAGTCGAGCTGCGCCGTGTCGTTCCACGCAAAAGTCGTCCCGTCATTGCCGTGGTAGATGTAGCGCGTCGAGCCGTAGCGACGGTCGCGCAGTCGAAACACCACGGCCGCGTCGGTCTGATCGTAATAGTGGTCTTCAAGCTGGATCTCGACGCGGCTATCGTTGGCCAGATCGGGGCCATCGAACTTGTAGACCGGAAATGGACTCTCGTCGCGGGAGATGAACCACTCCGGGTGTTCGATCACCCAGTTGGAATCGATGCCCATGTGGTTCGGCACCATGTCGCTCGCCAGCCGAATGCCATAGCGCGCGGCCCTGTCGCGAAGAGACTCGTACGCTCCATTCCCGCCCAAGTCCGCGGCGATCTCATATTCTTTAAGCGAGTAAGCGGATGCGACCGCGTCGGCGTTTCCACGCAGGCGTTTGATGGTCTGCGACGCGACGCTCCGTTCCCACAAGCCGATCAACCATAGCGCCGTCATCCCGCGCTCCGACAGCAACGCAAGCTCCTCATCGGGAATCTGATCGAGCCGGTGAATGTGCCGCGCATACTTCTGCGAGAGCTGTTCAAGCCACACATACGTGCTCTTCGCCATCATCACCACCGTCGGCATCCACGCATGGTCTGCGCTGAAGGCTTCATACTCATTCAGCGGCGCCTGATGATCGGAGGAGTACTCGCGCCGCCGCCGAACGCCGTCCGGCCCCACGATGAAATCGCTGAATTCGCCGAAGTCATCCTCAAACCCGACGAACTCATCGCCCACAAAACCGTGGGCTTGCCAGTCCCGCTGCCCTTCAAACCGTCCCGGCGTGGGCGGATGAAAACGCATCCAAATCGCCACGTCCTCTTCGCGAATAACGTCGATCGCCAGCAGCACCTGCCGCAAATCTTCACCCAGGACCTCGGCCCAGTGCTCCCGAATGAAATCGAGCTGACCCGTAATCGATTCGGGAGAAGCAAGCGCAGGTTCACGCAACACTTCATACAACGTCTTGCCATCCGGCGTAGCCTGGGGGCGCTCGCGAAAATACTCAGGCAGACCCGCGGCGATCTTCTCGTAAGCGGGCCGCTGCTTGAGGCCTTCGTCTCCGAACAGCTCCTTGAAATCCTTGAGCGCCGGGTTTAGGTTCGCGACTCGAAGCAGCAGCAACTCCTCGAGCGCTGCTTCGCGATTCGACAAATCTTCCGTACTGCCCGCCAACCATGCAGCAGCAGTCTGTTCGCCGCGAAAGATAGCTGCGTTTGGAAATTGTTCCGTGAACGCCAGCAAGAGGCCATCAATGTTCGTCGTTCCGGCTTTGCGCGCGAACCAGCCAAGGGCCTCGGATAGCACGTCCGGATCCACCTCCTTGCGATAGCGCGCGATCATCGCGTGGCTCAGTTCGTCGATCAACCCCATCGCAAACAGCGCGCCAGCATTAACGATCTCAGCGGATTCCGCTTCAGAGCGACGCAGCTCGTTGAGCTTGTTCGCCAGACTGCGAGCGCCCGCAACGTCCCCAAAGACCACATTCCCCGCGAAGCTGAACAGAACATCTTCCAGGCCGAGTCGCTCTCGCAGAGAGCGATTGATGTGGAACTCCATTGCGTTGACTCCAGTCGAAACTTCTCGTGAACTCTCTTTTCCCATCTCCAGACGAAGCCTGAAGCGGTCCAGCGGCACTTCGCGGGACGGACCGACCGCTTTACATCGTGAAATTCAGTCTAGACCGGGGCGATGTCGCTCGGGTAAACCCGACGTTCGTGCGCGCTCAACTCGCGTGTACATCCAGGCCCACCAAATCAGCGGCAACTGGAGGGGAAGACGGACCCATAACACCCACAGTGGCACATCCGCGTAACGCTCGGAATGCTGCACCATCCAGATGTTCGCCGGCATCACAACGACCAGCAATACGACCAGCCCCCAAGCCGCAGCTCTGCGCGTCCTCGGCACAAGCACGCCCAGTCCGCCAGCGATCTCCGCGGCCCCGCTGATGAGCACGAGTTGGTGGTGCGCGGGCAGGTAGTCCGGCATGATGCGCTCATAGACCCTCGTGGCCACAAAGTGGCCGAGTCCGGCGGCAACATACATCACGCCCATCAGGACGCGCCCCAAGCGCATCGTATCGCCCTCGCGCAGCGAAGGGCGACCGAAAACTTGGCCGCCCTTCGTTGTTCAAATCAGAATAATCTAAGCGGCCTTCAACTCGTCCCGTTGCCGCTTCACATAGTCGTGCGACGCGAGAATATGCGCCTGTTGTTCGGTGAGGAGTTGCCTGATCGGCATCGGCAGGTCTTGATCGAGCGCGTCCTTATAGGTTTTCTTGGCTTCGTCCTCTCCCTGCTCCGCGGATTCGAGCAGCGTGTGATCGCCGCCGCCGAGCTTCGCCTTCAGGTCGCCCCAGGTGCGATGCAGCGCACCGGCCACCGAACCCGAGTCCTTCACATCATGCACGCCTGCACGATGCAGTTCTGCCTCAAGATCGGCGCGGAAGCTGGCGCGTTTCAAGCTTTCTGCCAGGAAGTATCGCTTCAGCGTCTCGTTCTTCAGATGCTCGCCAATGTCGGCAAAGCCTTTCTGCCCGTCCTGCAAAGTCGTGATGACCTCGAGCAAAACGCGTTCCATTTCCTTGTTGGTGTCCGATCCGTTTTCTGTCATCTTCCCTTGCCCTTCTCGTTCGTTACGAAGCAAATTGTTAGTTGTTGCGGTCGCAGGGTCTGCCAGTTGTCGTCGATTCTCCACCACCGGCAGCAAGCGGGAGAAATCGCGAAAATCCCACTCCCCGGCGAACCGCATCCCGAAGCCCGCGCTTCAAGAAACGCGCAAACCCGTTCCTATGGGTAGATGCATAAACCTAGCCCAGCGGTTACTCCCCGAACGACCCTCACCCTGTTCCTGTTCCTGTTCCCTGTTTACCGCCTCTAGTCACCACCCTGATTCTCCCCCGCGCACCGCGCGCCTTCGCCTGAAACAATGAAAGAGCTCTGGAGGTCCGCGGTTCCGACTCGTTTCCGCGCACACATCGCGCGGCGG
>JALYTE010000476.1 GCA_030854435.1 Acidobacteriota bacterium
TTATCCCGACAATCGCGGTGAGCCGCTTCTGCGGCGCGCCATAGCCTCGAAGCTTCAGCGAGAGAATGGTGTCGTCTACGATCCCGACTGCGAGATCCTGGTGACCGACGGCGCTACGCTCGGTATCTTCGTCGCAGTGATGGCACTCCTGAACGAAGGTGATGCCGTCATGCTGCCCGATCCGATTTACGACGCGTACCAGTCGCCCGTTCGCCTCGCAGGGGGGTATGTGCGGTCCGTGCAGAGCGCGTTGGTGGGCGGCCGCTTTGAGTTGACGCGCGACGCTTTGGAGCAAGCCTGGACGCCCCAAGCGAAGCTGCTGCTGTTGAACACGCCGTGGAACCCTGTCGGCACGGTGTTCCGCCACGCGGAACTAGTCACCATTGCCGATTTTGTGCGCGAGCGTGGATTGCTGCTGCTGAGCGACGAGATCTACGAACACATCACCTATGGCGATCACAAACACATCTCTCCGGCGATCTTGCTGCGAGATCGAACTGTTCTGGTGAACAGCCTTTCGAAAACATACGCCATGACGGGATGGCGGGTGGGCTACTGCGCGGCTCCTGAGCCTCTGATTTCTGCGATGCTTTTGATCCTGCAGCAGTCGAGCCGGGGACCTGCTACGTTCGTGCAGGATGCGGCAGTCGCGGCCCTGGACGGACCGCAGGATGCGATTGAGTCGATGCGGCGGACCTATGCGGAGAGACGCATGCTCGTGCTGGATCGGCTCGGGGGAATTGATGGCGTGAATGTGCTCGCACCCGAAGGCGGCTTCTTTGCGATGGTGGATGTGCGGAAACAGGGGCTGCCGTCGAACCAGGTACGCCAACAATTGCTGAAGCAGCACGGTGTGGCAGTGATGCACGGGGCCGCATATGGACCCCGCGGCGAAGGCACACTTCGAGTCTCGTTCGCGAGTGGAGGCAAGACTCTGGACGAGGGTCTTGAGCGGCTGCGGGAGGGGCTGGCCGCCCTATGAATCTCGTATCTGTTTCGGCCATGGCGCCGGTTCCACAGGCAAACGCCGCGCTCGTGGATGTTAACGCGTTGCGACGGAGTCTGGAAGCGCAAATCGAAGGTGAAGTGCGTTTCGACGAGGTCTCGCGGGCGCTCTACTCGACGGACGCGAGTGTGTATCAGATCCGGCCGCTCGGCGTGGTGGTGGTGCGATCACGCGAGGACGTGATCCGGGTGGTTCGCCTGTGCCATGACTTTCACTGTCCGCTCACGATGCGTGGCGGCGGGACTTCGCAGGCTGGGCAGGCCATTGGGGCGGGCCTGCAAGTGGACACGTCGAAGTACTTTAACCGCATTCTCGATCTGAATGTGGAACAGCGGTGGGTGCGCGTAGAGCCCGGCATTGTGCTGGATGAGCTGAACGCCCACCTGCGCCCTCACAATCTCCGCTTTGCTCCTGATATTTCCACGGCCAGCCGTGCCACGGTTGGTGGCATGATGGCCAACAACTCGAGTGGCGCACGGTCGGTGCTGTATGGCAAGACCATCGACCATGTGTTGGAGCAACATGTAGTGCTGGCGGACGGTACCGTGGCGCACCTGCGTGCTCTGAACGGCGCTGAGCTCGAAAACCTTCTCGCGGCAGACACACTGGAAGGCGAGTGCTATCGGGTGGTGCGGCGTCTTGCACTGGAGCATGCCGCGGAGGTGGAGCGCCGTTATCCCAAGGTGATGCGACGCGTGCAGGGCTATAACCTGGATGCGTTCGTCGATCCAGGCCGTCCGTTCGATCTCACGAAGATGATGGTCGGCTCTGAGGGCACACTCGGTGTCGTCCTAGAGGCCAAGCTCAACCTCGTGCCATTGCCGACGGCAAAGTCTGTCCTTGCGATTCAGTTTCGGGAATTGCAGGAAGCGCTGGAAGCGGCCCCTTTGATCCTTCGCCACAAGCCGTCGGCCGTGGAGGTAATGGACCGCTTCATTCTGAACCACACGTCTCAGAGCGCCGCGCTGCAGCGTCTCCGCGATTCGTTTATTGAAGGCGATCCCGGAGCTTTGTTGTGCGTGGAGTTTTACGACGAGACTCAGGAGGCGCTGGCGCAGCGCATGAAAGCGCTGGAGGAAGAGTTGCGATTCCTCTCGCTTGGGTATCGCTACTTTCATGCGGTCGATCCGGCCGCACAGGCGCGTGTGTGGAGCTTGCGCGAAGCGGCGCTCGGACTCTCGATGTCGATGAAGGAGGATTCCAAATCGATTTCTTTCGTGGAAGATACAGCGGTCGCACCCGAGAAACTGCGGGATTACATCGACCGGTTCCTGCAGGTGGTCCGGAAACATAACACCTCGGCCGGTGTGTATGCGCATGCATCAGTCGGCTGTCTGCATGTGCGGCCCGTTGTGAATTTGAAGACCGCGGATGGGATTCGCAAATTCGAGTCGCTGGCAACAGAAGTGGCGGATCTTGTTCTGGAGTTCGGTGGGGCTCTTTCGGGCGAACATGGGGACGGCCTGGTACGCAGCCCGTTCCTGCGCAAGATGTTCGGCCCCGTGATCTACGAGGCCTTCCGTACCATTAAGCGCACCTTCGATCCGCACGGGATCCTGAATCCAGGCAAGATTGTGGATCCGCCGCCGCTGACGGACAACCTCCGCTACGGGACGAATTACCAGACTTCGAATCCGGCGACTTACTTCGATTACAGCGATTACAACGGGATGTCGGGAGCTGTGGAGATGTGCAGCGGCCTGGGCGCGTGCCGCAAGAAACTGGACGGAACAATGTGCCCATCGTATATGGCGACGCTGGAAGAGCAGCATACGACGCGTGGACGGGCGAATGTGTTGCGACTGGCGATGTCCGGGCAACTGGGCGATAGACCGGAACAGCACATCTACGAGACGCTGGATCTGTGCCTGGAATGCCGGGCCTGCAAAGCGGAATGCCCGGTAGGTGTAGACATGGCGCGGTTCAAAAGCGAGTTCCTCGCCTCCTATTGGGAAGAACACGGGACTCCAGCGGCAGTCCGCATGCTGGCCAATGCGCATGCCGTGGCACGCTGGGGTAGCGCTGTGGCTGGCCTGGCAAACTGGGCCGCCTCGACGGGGTTGGCTCGTACGGCGAATGAGCGGCTGCTGGGGATCGATTCGCGGCGAACGCTTCCACGCTGGGCCGGACGTACGCTCGAGTCGCGCGTGTCGGGGCGAGATCATGCGTCGCCTGAGGTGCTCCTGTTCAATGACACCTTCACGAACTATTACGAACCGGAGATCGGCGTGGCGGCGTGGGACCTGCTCGAATCCTCGGGGGCGCGTGTGGGATTGGCTCCGAACGTTTGCTGCGGACGCCCGCTGATCTCCAAGGGCCTGCTAAAAAAGGCGCGAGAACAGGCCAGGCGTAACACGGAGCTTCTGAAGACAGCAGCGGCCCGGGATCAAAAGATCGTCTTTTGCGAGCCCAGTTGCTTGTCGGCCGTTCGCGAAGATGCTCCCTCGCTGCTGCGCGGCGATGAGCAGAAGGCGGCGCTGGCGGTGGCGCGCGCGAGCGTGCTGTTCGAAGAGTACTTAGATTCGTCGACGCTGCCACTCCGAAAGGGGCCTCCGCGTATCCTGCTGCATGGGCATTGTCACCAGAAGGCCATGGGACTCTTGCCTGCGGCGAAGACACTGCTTACTAATATTCCCGGCTCAACCGTGGTGGATCTCGACGCGGGGTGCTGTGGCATGGCTGGTTCGTTTGGGTATGCGAAGAAGCACTTCGAGGTCTCGCGACTGATTGCTGAGAGGCGCCTTTTGCCGCTGGTACGTGCTAAAGCGGAGGACGACGTAGTTGTGGCGCCAGGAACTTCCTGTCGACACCAGATTGCTGATTTCGCGAACGTGAAAGCGGTTCATCCGGCTGTTCTGCTCCGGTCCCTGCTCTTTGCCGGATGAGCTTGCCGTGACATCGCCTCGCGGAGGTTGTGCGCGTCCGCTCTTACTTGAACAGCGACAAGTCGATCGCCTCACCCATCGCTTTATACCCTGCATCGCCGGGATGCAAATGATCGCCACCGTCAAAGGCCGGAAACATACGATTCGGATTGGCCGGATCCCGCAAGGCCTTTTCAAAATCGATCACGCCGTCAAAAGCCTGACCGGTGCGTATCCATTCGTTTATAGCTTGCCGCTTCGCTTCTTTTTCCGGCGTGAAATAGCCTTTTATCACGGTGCCTTCGAATGGCGTGAGCGTGGCGCCGATGATTTTGAGTCCCTTCTCATGCGCGCGCTCTATCATCTGCTTCA
>JALYTE010000016.1 GCA_030854435.1 Acidobacteriota bacterium
CCTCTGCGCTGAGGAAATTTTCGTCCTTCATGCGCTGAATGATTTTGTCGATCAGTTCTTCGACCTGGTCGGGCGGGAGCGCGTCGAACTGCTCCTGAGCGTCTTCGTCGAGCACATCGCCGGACTCGAGGGCTTGCTTAATGGCGTCGCGCAGACTCTCCAGGGAGTCGTCGAAGTTTTGGAAGGGTGAGAAGGGGTCTTGAAAGCCGGAGTCGAGCAGGAAGTCGGAGAGCGCCTGCATGAGGTCGTCGAGGCCGAAGCTGGAGGAAAGGTCGCCGGTGAACTTGGTGTAGCGGGTGAGCTTCATGGACGGCCCTTGCTTCCATATTAGACGTGGACGGCAAGGGCGGGATTCGCGCGGCTAGAAGTGGACGACGACTCCGGTGTTGACGGTGAATAGCGTCGCGTTCGACGAGCCTCCGAAGTTGATGCCGGTAAGGATTCCCTTGCCGACGCCGACTTCGACCAGGCGAAGGTCGACGAAATGGACGAGGGAGTAGTCGAGTCCGCCAAGGACCTCATACGCAATGTACTTGTTGGTGGCCGTGGGGTCGGCGGGCGGATCGATGAAGCTAAGGTGACTGCGTGAAGCGAGATATCCGGCTGAACCCTGAACATACGGCTTGAAGCGAAGATGAGGTGGGTGGAAGCCGAGTTTGATACCGGCGAGCGCGGTATCGGCACCGACGGTGCCCGGTTTGGTCGAGCCGCGAAAGTCGAAGCCGAGCGTGGCCGGTCCGAGGTGAAGGAAGTTCAGTGTGACTCCGCCGCCGATCCCGGGTGCCCAGAAGCTGGCAGTCTGGGTTTGAAAACCGCCATTCGCGATGATGACGCCAGAGGCAACATTCGAGACGTGCGCAGGTGAGAAGGTGGCATAGACGGAAACGATCTGCGCGTGCATTGCAGGCGCGAGCAGCGCGATGGCTAGAACGAATGTGAAGTTGATTCGGCGCATGCATCTCTCCGGTCGTATCTCAGTGAGATTCTACTGGCAGGTGTCGCAAGAACAAGCGGATTGCAGATCGGTGTGGGTCGCGTTCTCATTGTTGATGGAGCAGTCACCATTTTGCCGGTTCGGATAGGCGGTGGCCCCATGAGAATCGCCGGCCCAGGATTCCTTTGACGATGAGGTGGTCTGTGGAAGCGGTGACACCCACTCCAACGCCGATATTGATCTCCCAATCGGGGCTGACGTTCAGGTCGGTCGCGACGAAGAACTGGTGCTGTTGGCCGTGGAAGCTCGACGCCCCAAAGACTGGGCCGGTGGCACCGTAGTATTCGACGCCGGCCTGCACTTTTTTGGTGAAGTCGTAGCCGACTTTGATGTTGGGCGAGAAGACGACGCCGTCGCGAATGCCGGGGCCGTGCCAGGCGCGGTCGAGCACAGGGTTGAAGGCAAGGTAGAAACGGCCCGCTTGCTTGTCGACGATGGGGCGGATTTCCCAGGTCCACGAGTCGGGCGAAAACCTTGCGCGCTGGTAGCCGATTTCGTTGGAGATGGAGAGACCGACCGGTAAGTGCCAACTCTCGGGCGCGCGCACTCGCGGGCGGATGTGGTCGCCGACCCATTGATAGCCCTGGCCCTCGCGGTAGCTGGTGAAGATGTAGAAGCCGACTTCCGACCACGCATTGATGCCCTGCGTGATCTCGACGGTTTCATGCTCGGCGTGGTTGGTGGGGAACAGGCCTTCGTTCGTGAAGACAGAACTCAGCGCGGGCTTCGAGCCGTCGACGGTGAAGTTGCTGTGCAACTCGACCATGGTGGTCTTGGGCGCTACGGTTTCGGAGCCGTAGACCTGGATTTCGTAGTTGTCTTGCGCTCGCATGGCCGCGGTTGCGATGAGAAGCAGGGCGAGGGGGAGAAGTTTCGAGTGGTCGAAGCGCATGGATGGGCACGATTGGATGCAAAAGCAGATGGCTTAGAGACGAATGCAAGAGGCCAAATGTTTCAAGAGGCGCGGCGGCCAGCGAGCACGGCGAAACGGTTGTCCTTGAACCAGCAATCGGCGTCTGCGAAACCCGCGACGCGCAGCCATTGGAGTTGATCCGCGACGGTGGCGCAGCGGTCGTCCTGCTGACGGTAGAGAGAGTCGGCGATTTGCTGTTCGGTGGCGCCGAGAATGCGGACTTGAGTTAGCCAGAGTTTTTTGTAACGGGCTTCGAGGGCGGGCGTGGGGCCGAGGACTTGTTCGGCATTGATGAAGACGCCGCCGGGTTTGAGGGCTGCGTGGATTTTGTGGAAGAGGGCCCGCTTCGCGTCGTCTTCGAGATGGTGAATGGAAAGCGCGGAGACGATGGCGTCGAGATTTTCGGGCAGCGGCGCGACGGTGTAGTCGGCGACTTCGTAGGTGAGGCGAGGGTCTTCGCCGAGGCGCGACTTGGCGAGCGCGAGCATGGGGGCGGAGAAGTCGACGAGATGAATGTCCGCTGCCGGGAAGGACTTTCGGACGAATATGGTGAGCGCGCCGCTGCCCGCTCCGAGATCGAGGATGCGCTGGGAGTCTGGCGGAATGAGTTCGACGGCCCAGGCGTAAAAGCGGTCGTGGCCAGGGATGAGGCGTGCGCGGTCGGCATCGTATGTCGCGGCGGTGGAGTTGAAGACTTGTTGGGTGCGGTGCGTGGTTTGCAGGGTCATTTGGTCACGGGGTTTGGAGTGCGGCAGGCTTATTTTCTCTTCAGAGCTTTCAACTCGTCGACTGTGCGCGGTGAGCTAGGCCGTGATATCGGGGAGTTCGGGCATAAACGTTTACCAACGCACGAAACCGAGAGTAATCAATGTGGCGAGCGTGAGGACGTGAAGAGCGACGTGCAAGGTATTGGGAGCGGTCCCATTCCGCTCCTGAAGAAAGGCGTGCGTGTTGCCAAACATAGATTTGTAGCGAGCGATACGCTGCGGAGTGGTCCCGAAAAAGTACGGTATCCACCACGCGCTGAGTTCACCGAAAAATAGCACGGCATAGGATATCCAGAGGTAAAGGACGACCCAATGTGGGTGGCCCGTGCATACATAGTCGATGGTGGCGACAAGCCCGACCACATAGGGCGAAGTGCTAATCACAGTTGCCAAGAGGAGTTTGCTACCGGGGTTTACGGCGCGCACTGCCGCGGTGTCGTTGAGACGACCGAGTGGAATCCAGTCATGCAGGAGAAGAAAGGCTACGAGGAAGACCTGTAGGGCAATGAGCACCTTCAACATGCTGAAAGTTTACCTCGCGGTCTAGTTGAAGCCGCGGCGGGTGCGGTTGTAGGCGGGGTTTTCTTCGCGCTCCTGCTCGCGCTGACGGAGTTTTTCGGCGTACTGCGCGGCGTCGTCGGTGCGCTTCTTCTTTTCGCCGGCGGAGAAGGTGCGGGCTTCCGAGCGCGAGATGCGTTTGTGCGCGGTCATGCCTTCGAGCAGGAACTCTGCTGCGGAAACGGCGACTTCGGGTTTGGATTTTGAGTTGATGTGCAGCGGTGAGAGTTTCTCGAAGAGTCCTTGAATTTGCTTGAGCGCTTCGAGAACGGTGGCGGAAGGCTGCTTGTCGTTGAGTTCGACGGCACCGCCGAGGTTGAACCACTGCTCGATTTGCTGAGTGTTGGTGGCGGCGAAGTAGCCGTCGAAGACCTGCGCGACCGACGCCCGGATGAGTTCGCGGATGACCGTGTCGGAGCCGCGCATTTCGCCTTCGTACTCGAGCTCGATCTTGCCGGTGATGCCGGGAAGCGCGGCGAAGATGTCGCCGACGCGGGGAACGACGAGGCTCTCTCCGTGCAGCAGCGCACGGCGCTCGGCGTTCGAGACGACCAGTTCCATCGTGCTGATCGGAAGGCGCTGCGAGACGCCGCTGCGCTTGTCGACCTTCTTGTCCTCGCGGGCGACGAAGGCGATCTGTTCGACGATCTGGCGAATGTAGTGCGGAATCTGGATGCCCTGGATGGCGTTGTTTTCAGGCGCGTAGGTGCGGGCGGTCCAGGCTTCCTGCTGGGTGATCGAGAGGGCTTCGTCGACCGACTCGGGGTAGTGGGTGCGGATCTCTGAGCCGATGCGGTCCTTTAACGGCGTGACGATTTTGCCGCGCGCGGTGTAGTCCTCGGGGTTGGCGGAGAAGACGATGGCCACGTCGAGTTCGAGGCGGACGGGGTAGCCCTTAATCTGCACGTCGCCTTCCTGCATGATGTTGAAGAGCGCGACTTGGATTTTACCGGCGAGGTCGGGGAGTTCGTTGATGGCGAAGATACCTCGATTAGCGCGAGGCAGAAGGCCGTAGTGGATGGTGAGTTCGGAGCCGAGTTGGTGGCCGGAGCGCGCGGCTTTGATGGGGTCGACGTCGCCAATGAGGTCGGCGACGGTCACGTCGGGGGTGGCGAGTTTTTCGACGTAGCGGTCTGTAGGCGAAAGCCAGGCGATGGGGGTTTCGTCGCCCTTTTCGGCGATGAGGTCGCGGGAGTATTTCGAGAGCGGGGCGTAGGGGTTGTCGCGCAGTTCGGAGCCGGCGACGTAGGGGCACTGTGGGTCGAGCAGCGTGGTGAGCGCGCGCAGCAGTCGCGACTTGGCCTGGCCGCGCAGACCGAGCAGGATGAAATTGTGGCGCGAGAGCAAGGCGTTGACCACCTGCGGGATGACCGTGTCGTCGAAGCCGACGATGCCGGGGAAGAGCGGGGTGTTGGATTTAGCGAAGGCGCGAAGGCGGACGATGAGGTTGTCGCGGAGCTCGTCCTTGACGGAGCGCGAGACGCGCTCGGGGGTGAAGGCGGAGTTGCGGAGCTGGCCCAGGGTGCGTGGAAGCGGGTTCGACGGCATAGGTAGAAGTATAAATGTCGGAGCGGGTGGGGTGGATTCGTTGCGCCGGGGGCCGGCAAAGACCTTGACGCAAAGTTCGCGAAGAAGTGCGGGAAGTTTCGCAAAGTAAGACGATGTAGGGTCAGGCGAGGTCGTCGAGCATGGCCTGCATTTCGCTGGCGGCGTGGGTGTTGGCGGTGCGGGCGGCGGCGGCAAGGCCAGCTTGGAGAAGGGTACGGGCCTCGTCGGGGCGGTTGGCTTTGAGGAGTTGTTGGGCGGACATTTGATAGGCGGGGACGTAGTCGGGCGTGTGCTCGATAATGCGGTCGAACTCGGCGAGAGCTTCGGGCTCGCGGTCTTCGGCTGCGTAGGCCATTGCGAGGGCGTAGCGAGCGAAGGCGTCGGTGGGGTTTTGGGTGAGGATTTCGGTGAGCAGTGCGATTTTGTCCATGGGTTCTAGGATGCGGGGGTTCGGCGGAAAAGGCAAAGTAGGTTCCCTGCGGGAATGACAGAAAGAAAAGCAAAGGCAAAACGAACGCGGAGGGCGCAGAGGTTATGGGCGCTCCGGGCGGCAAACTTGGACATGGCAATTAGAATGGAAAGATGGGTAATGAATTACAGGGGCGGCGGGTTTCGGAGTCGCAGTCGGAACGGACCGAGGCGATTTTCCCGGCAGACTCGAATGCGCTGGGGACACTTTTTGGCGGGCGGTTGATGCAGTTTATCGACCTGGTTGGGGCCATGGCCGCAAGCCGCCATGCTCGGACTTACGTCGTCACTGCGTCGATGGACCATCTGGATTTCGTGGCGCCGGTGCGGGTGGGCGAGTTGCTGATTTTGAAGGCGAGCGTGAATCGGGCGTTCAGGACTTCGATGGAAGTCGGCGTGAGGGCGATGGTGGAGGATGTGCGCGAACAGAAGTTGCGGCACGTTTCTTCGGCGTACCTAACGTTCGTGGCCATGGATAAGCAAGGGCAAAGAGTCGAAGTTCCGCAGGTGATTCCGGAGACGGGGCATCAGAAACGGCGGTTCGACGATGCGCTGCGGCGGCGCGAGATGCGGGCCGGAGAGACTCAGCGGAAGCGCGAGTTGCGCGCAATGTCGCCGCCGGAGTGGCACGTCTAAAAGCAGGGATTAGGGATTAGGAGCAGGACACAGTATGGGACATGGTGGACAAGGAATGCCGCAGGGGCCGCAGGCACTGCCGGGTGTGCAGTATGTGGTCGCGGTGGGGAGCGGCAAGGGCGGCGTTGGGAAGACGACGGTCGCGGTGAATCTGGCCGTGAGCCTGGTGAAGCTGGGGCATCGCGTGGGGTTGATTGACGCCGATATCTATGGGCCGAATGTGCCGACCATGATGGGCATGTCGCGGCAGCCGAATATCGTTGGAGACAACCGCATCGAGCCGTTGACGGCGCACGGCGTGAAGTTTATTTCGGTGGGCTTGATTTCGCCGGGCGACAAGCCGATGGTGATGCGCGGACCGATGTTGCACCAGATTATCCGCCAGTTTTTGCAGCAGGTGGAGTGGGGTGAGTTGGATTTTCTGATTGTGGACCTGCCGCCGGGGACAGGCGATGTGGTGATTTCGCTGGTGCAAACGGTCCCGCTGACGGGAGCGGTGGTGGTGTCGACGGGGTCGAGCGTGGCGTTGCAGGACGCGCGCAAGGCGTTGGAAATGTTTCATCAGGTGAACGTCGATGTGATTGGCATGATCGAAAATATGTCGCAGATGACGCTGCCGTCAGGAGAGGTGATCGACGTGTTTGGCGCGGGTGGAACGGAGCAGACGGCGAAGCAGTTTGGGCTGGAGTTTCTGGGTTCGGTCGATCTCGACCCTGCGGTGCGCGAGGGTGGCGACCGTGGGTTGCCAGCGGCGGTGGGAAACGATTCCAAGCGGGCGCGGGAGTTTGCGGCGATTGCGAAGAGAGTCGAGCAGCGGACGATTGAGTTGGGTGCGAAGAGCAGCGATGTGCTGGAGATTACGTAGGAGCAAAGACGAACGCGGAGCGCGGAGGGAACGCAGAGGTCGCCGAGGAATGCTGAAGCTCTCTTAGAGTGATGCGGGTAGGGTCTAACGGGAAGGAGGGGCGATGGAAGTTCGAGTGACGGCAAGGCAGCGGGCGATTTTGACGGCGATTGTGGAGAGCTACATCGCCACTGGCGAACCTGTTGGCTCGGGGACATTGGCGCGTGCGCAGGTGGACAGCAATGCGATGAGCGCGGCGACCATTCGCAATGAGATGGCGGAGCTTGCCGATGCTGGATTGCTGGAACAGCCGCACACTTCCGCGGGACGGGTTCCTTCGGCGCGAGCGTTTCGGATGTATGTGGAGCAGTTGAGCGGCGGGGCTGGGATTCAGGCAATGGGGACGAGGCTGCCGGGGCTTTCGCGCGCAGAGGTGCATTCGCAGATCGATTCGGGATTTGCGGGAGTGGCCGGGACGCAGGCTTTGCTGGAGCGCACGTCGCATGTGTTGGCGATGCTTTCAAGCGGCGTGGGTGTGGCGATTGGAGCGGTCGCGGGCGCGGACTTGTTGGAGCATGTGCATTTCAGCCGGCTTGCGGAGCGTCGCGTGCTGGCCGTGTTGGTGACGCGCAGTGGCATGGTGCGAGACAGGGTGCTGGCGCTCGACCGCGACCTTTCGCTGCTGGAGCTTGAGACTGCGGCGAACTTTTTGAATGAGAATTTTCGCGGATGGAATGTCGAACGTGTGCGCGCGGAGCTGGCCGAACGCATCGAGCGTGAACGCAATGAGTATCAGAGATTGATTGAAGGCGTGCAGCAGCTTTGGGCGCGCACCGTTCCCGATGAGACGCGCGTGGCGCAGACGGTGTATGTGGAAGGCGTCGCGAATTTGGTCGGCTTGCCGGAAGACCGCGAGCGGCTACGGGAGATGCTCTCGGCATTGGAAGAGAAGCAGCGCCTGGTGGAACTTTTGAA
>JALYTE010000030.1 GCA_030854435.1 Acidobacteriota bacterium
GCCCGGAGCATGTCCCCGGGATGATCTGACAGCTCCACGACCCGCACTGGCCCACCGTAACCAGGCCGGCGCCCGGCGGGCGATCCGCTGGCGGGCCAAAATTGCCGCGGGCTGCCGCTGATACCCCGGACCGGCTATTTCTGTAGGCTGACCCGGCTGACGCTTATGACCTTTATGGCCGAGACAATTCCAGGGGCGTGCTGATGAATCCGGTGTCCCGCCTCGCGGCCCTGGCCGCGGACCTCGCGTTCGGCCTGCCCGTGGTGGCGCAGCCCCATGACCTGCGGCCCGATGTGCAGGTCCCGATGCCGGACGGGGTGGTCCTGCTGGGGGACCACTACCGGCCCGCCGGGGCAGCCGGGCCGCTGCCCGTGGTGCTGATCCGCTCGCCCTACGGCCGGGCGGGCGTGACCGGGTTCGTGTTCGCCGGCCCGCTGGCGCGCCGGGGCTTCCAGGTATTCATCCAGAGCGTTCGCGGGACGTTCGGCTCCGGCGGCCAGTTCCGGCCGTTCCTGCCCGAACGCGAGGACGGCCTGGCCACGGTCGCCTGGCTGCGCGAGCAGCCGTGGTGCGACGGCCGGGTGTCTATGGTCGGCGCCAGCTACCTCGGTCACACCCAGTGGGCCATCGCTCCGTACGTCGACCCGCCGCTCACCTCGGTCTCGCTCAACGTCACCTCGGCCAACTTCAGCTCGATGTTCTACGCGCACGGCGCGCCCAGCCTGGCCAACACCCTGAACTGGACCGCGCTCATCGGCAGCCAGGAGCGGGGCCTGCGCGGCTCCATCCCCCGGCCCGGCCAGCAGGACCGGATGAAGCGGGCGGCCCTGCGGGTACCGCTGCAGGCCGCCGACCTCGGCGTGGCCGGCGCGCCGGTCGCGTTCTGGCGCGACTTCGTCCAGCACGACGCCCCGGACGACGACTTCTGGGCCGTCATCGACCATGACGGCGGCGACCTGACCCGGCTGCCGCCGGTCAGCATGGTGACCGGCTGGTGGGACCTGTTCCTGCCCGGTCAGCTGCGCGACTTCACGGCCATCCGGGCCGCGGGCGTCCCGGCCCGGATCACCATCGGGCCGTGGCTGCACGGCGAGCCCGCCGAGCTGAAGGAGGTCACCCGGCAGGATATCGCCTGCCTGTTCAAAGTCTCGATGCAGCTCGGCGCGGCACTCAGCCATGCCGACGCCGAGATCGAATCGCAGATGGGTGAGTACGGCCGCAATCTCGGCCTCGCCTTCCAGATCGTCGACGACGTGCTCGACCTCACCGCGCTCGAAGACGTCCTCGGCAAACCCGTCGCCTCCGACCTGCGCGAAGGCAAAGCGACGCTGGCCATCATCCACGCGCTCGAACGTGGGACGGGCGCCGACCGCGAAGCCATCCGCACCGTGCTCGCCGACCGCGACTTCAAGCGCGTCTCGCACGCCGAGATTCTCGCCATCCTGCACAACCACGGCTCCATCGCCTACGCCATGGACACGGCTTGCGCCTACGCCGAAGCCGCCCGCCAATCCATCGCCGACCTCCCCGACACCGACGCCAAACGCGCGTTGCTGTGGGTGCCGGGGTTTGTCACCAGCCGCGATAGATAAATGCCCACGGAGCGTCTTGAATAGTAAGAGATTTAGTGTTGAATGGCACATCGTCCATGTCCGAGAACCTGGATCCATTCGACAGATTCAGGCCAGGCTGGGCACTAAGATTTATGGTCATGCCGCTGGTTTTGTGGCTGGGCCGAAGGGGTGTTCGAGGGAGGGGCTTTGGGGGGTGAGGAGTTCTGCACCCGAGGCGGTGATGAGCATGTCGTCTTCGAGGCGGACACCGAACTTTCCGGGGAGGTAGATGCCGGGTTCGTCGGAGAAGACCATGCCCGGCGCGAGTTTCTCGGTGTTGCCGCCGACCAGGTAGGGCCACTCGTGCATGTCGAGGCCGATGCCGTGGCCGACGCGATGCGTGAAGTAAGTGAACGCCGGGCCGTAGCCGGCGGCGGCGATGACAGCGCGCGCGGCGGCGTCTACGGATTGCATTTCGACGCCCGGACGAGCGGCGGCCAGCGCGGTGGATTGCGCGTTGTGGACGTACTGGAAGATTTCGCGCTGGAAGACGGTGGGCGTTCCGTAGACGAAGCTGCGCGAGATGTCGGACGTGTAGCCTTCGACCGTGCAGCCGTCGTCGATGAGGACGATTTCGTGTTCGCGGATGGTTTGCGGAAGTAAAGTTCCGTGGGGCACGGCGGAGTTGGGGCCGACCTGGCAGGAGGCGTCGCCGTGGACGCCGCAGCGGGCATAGCCTGCGGCGACGATGTCGGAGAAATACCGGTTGGTGTCGCCGGGGCCGCAGGAAAGATATGCGGCGCGGTAGACGTCGAGCGTGATGGCGTTGGCGAGGCGGAGGAGCGCGATTTCGGCGGGGGATTTGCGCGAGCGGCAGCCCGCAGTGACGGGGTTTGCGGAGACGATCTTCATTGCCGGACAGGCGCGGGCAATGGCGTTGGCGAAGGCGAATTGGGTGTGCTCTTCGATGCTGAGCGTGCCGGTGGCGAGGCCGGATTCGGCGAGGCCTTTGCGCAGGAGATCGAAGGGGTCGGCGTTTTCCTGCCAGAGGAAGGAGAGCGTGGTTTCGCGCTCGGGGAAGGCAGCGAGGAGTTCGTTGAGGCGGTCGCGCTCGAAGTAGGGACAGACGACAAACGGCGCGGCGGCGGCGGGGAGAACATAGGCGAAGAGACGTTCGGATTGGCCCCAGCGCGCGGCGGTAAAGTATTGCAGCGACGAGCCTGTGGTAATGACGATGGCGTCGATTCTAGATTGCTTCATCAGCTCGCGAGCGCGGTCGAGGCGCGATTCGCGCTCGGAGACGGTGATGGGGACGATGCCTTTGCGGCGGTCGGTCAGCGCGAGAATGGGGGTGGGGAGGGTTGCTTCTACCGGCGCGGGTTTATGCTGCGCGTGGAGGGCGAGCGCGGGAGCGGTGGCGGCGGCGGTGACGAGGAAGCGGCGGCGGGAGAGCATGTTGAGATTGTAGGGGTATTTCTCTCAAGGTTGCCACGTCACAGTCACGTTGCCGGTACCGCTGGCGGGCACGTTATACGAGTGGTTGCTTCCACCTTCCCATGTCACGGTTCCGTCGGCGGCGATCTTTATGAACTTGAACTGGATCGTCTTGCCGGCCGGCACGCCCGCGTTCAGGAACCAGTTCGGATAGTTGGGGGTCAGCATGGGGCCGACGGCCGTATCGAATGTCGTTCCAAAGTTGCCTAGTTCCACGGTGTTTCCAGTAAGGAAAATGTAGTCCCCCGGGTTTGTGGGGGTCGCGTTGTTTACCGTGAACGTGACCGGAATGAGCTTGGCCGCGAGCACGGTGAACTGGATCGGATTTGCCGCAGTGCTGCCAGCGTTCGATAGCACCGCTGTTGTCACGCCTGCTGCCACGTTCGGAGTTGTGAATGTGACGCTGCTGTTGGACCAAGAATTGATGGCTGCGACCGATCCGCCGACTTTCACGCTGCCCTGGGTCGAGCCGAAGCCATCGCCCGCTATCGTGACAACCATCCCTGGCTGCCCGACAGTGGGTCCAATCGAACCCACTTCCGGCACCGTTGCGGCGGGGGCGACCTGCCACACGCTGACCGAGTGTGCCGGCAGCGTGAGCGCTCCAGCAGGATTGTTCCCACCCGTACCGTTGGTCACAGTCAGGCTCTGGCCCGTCATCAAGCCCCCCAGGTAGTCCGTGTAACTGCCGGCGGGCAGGCTCGTCAAGAGACCTGAGATGGGCTGCGATGTAGTGTCGTTTTTGTTGATCGCCACCAGCACCACGGAGTTGAAAAACTTTCGTTCATAGATGTAGACATCGCCGGTGATAAAGCGCTGCTGCCATCCGCCATAGCCGACGGCGTTATTGGCCGTGCGCAGGGCGCTCAGTTTGCTCATGACCTTGTAGGCGGTCGTTGTTGTCGAGAAGTTGACCATCTGCGGGCGGTTGAAGGGGTCGGTGCCGCCGCTGGTGTCGTTGTGGAGATACTGCTCGTCGCCATAGTAGATGACGGGAATGCCGCGGCACGTCAGCAGGAAAGCGAACGCCTCGTTCAGCCGATTTTGATTGTTGTTGACGGTGAGAAAGCGGCTCTCGTCGTGCGAGTCGAAAAAGGTCACAAGGTCGTTTTGCCAGGTGAAGTTGCCGTTCTCGGTGGCGATGACGCCATCGAGCTCGCTGAAGTTCGCGTTGCTCGCGAACACGTCGCGGATGGCGGTGTTCACGCTGAAGTCGAGCTCGCCGATGCCGCTCTTGTTCGCGAACTTGAACGCATCGTGGTACAGCGGATCGGTGGTACTGGTCACCCATTCGCCGAACATGAAGCTGGGCTGGTTGGTGAAGACCGAATTGGCGAAGGTGTACTCCCAACCCCAGGTCACATGCTTCAGCGCGTCCAGACGAAACGCGTCCGCGCCGTGCGACTGGAAGAGGATGGCGGCCTGCTTCAGATAGCTGTCGGTGAACGAGTTCTCCTGGTTCAAGTCCGTCAGGCCTTCCAGGGTGAAGTACTGCAGTTGATAGCGGTCGTTGAAGTCCGCAATGTTGGGGTTGTGATGGAAGACGCCATTGGGGTCGTTGTTGGCGGCTGCGACGAACACGCCATTGTTGTAGAGCGAGCCGAACTCGCCGTCCCCAGCGTCGTTGGTGTGGTTGTTGGCCCAGTCGAGAATCACTTTGATGCCGTTGGAATGCGCCGACGCGGTCAGGTTGTCGAACGCCGTCCAGGAGTTGGTGGCGCTGCCGAAGTGTTCTTCCACGCGCATGAAATCCCGCGCCGCATAGCCGTGATAGGGCGCCGAGATCGGCGTGCCATTGTTGGTGTTCAAGTTTTCGTCGTCGACCGGAGGCGATATCCAGATCGCCGTGACGCCCAGCCCTTTCAGGTAACTCATCTTGGCCTGGATCCCGGCCAGGTCGCCGCCCCAGTACGCGCGCCAATTGGTTTTGTTCGCGTCGAACAGGCCCGCGCTCTGCGACGGATTGTCATTGGAACTGTCGCCATTGAAAAAGCGGTCGGTGACGATCTCGTAGATGACCTGCTTCTTGAAGTCCTGCGCGTACGTGTTGACGACACACAGTAAAAAAGCGCCTACGGCAGCCAGGGCTGCCACACTGAATTTGATCTTCACGGGGACACCTCGATTCGTTTGGACCAGGCGGCCAGCCCAGTATTATCGGATTTCTACGCCCACTCAGGGAACCTGTCAATCCAACCGAAGCTCGCGCCGCGAAGGATTTGGCCCGTAGGGAACCTATGATTGAGGGTAGGGTGCGGCTTCAGCCGCACGGCAACTGGCGGTTGACGTTCTCGTTTGACGGTGAGGATGAGGACGCCGTTCTCGTCGACTATCAGGATTACCACCAGGAGCGTGAAACATGACGATGCACAATCCAGCCAGTCCGGCAGAGCTTCTCAGGGAGTTCATGGGAGACCGCAGCGTAACCGCGCTTGCAGGGCATATCGGCGTTGCGCGTGCTACGCTGTCGCGCATCCTGAACGGACGCAACGCGGTCACGGTAGACCTCAGCATCCGGCTTGGAGAGGCGCTTTCGCTGTCGCCAGACTTCTTCGCCAAGGCGCAGCTACAGTATGACCTCTGGAATCGGTCCCAGGAGAAACGGCGCAGAATCAAACCGCTGGTTGAGCATCTGCCTGCAAGGGAAGACCGGCTCCGGGCTGCGGCGTGATTGCAGGCGTCCCGCAAGGGTGACCTTGCCCTCGGAATGCGTCCCTCATAAGGGTACTGTTTTTGGACGTTTTGTTCGGTTGCGGTTGATCCATCGCGTTCA
>JALYTE010000033.1 GCA_030854435.1 Acidobacteriota bacterium
TGCCGTCCCGTCTGGAGCAAACTCTAGGCTTGGGACGCAATTCATGGCCGCTCAGTACGATCAGGCGCTTGTCCGATCGCATGCTGGAATTGTCGGACGGGCGTCGCAAGTCTGCGGCTCTTGAAGCGCGCTGGCTCAACCTGGGCGGGTTCTGCCTGCGGCCTGGCTTTGGTTTTCCGGGTGATGATTACCGGCTGGAGCAGGCGCGCCGCATCTATGCCGCCGGTCTGCAGTTCGCCAATCAAATCGAGAACGAAATCCAGTGGTGGATCTTCTGGGGACGTGTGGCCGGCGGGCTGAATAAAAATCAGCAGGTGGATGTGTTTCAACGGCTGTCGCCTCTCCTGTTACCGCGCGGAGCCAAACGGCCCCGCGTCAATACCAGTCTGTTGCGAGAGATGTGGCGAACCGCGGCATCTTTGGAGTTGTTGCCGCTGCAGACCAAAACTCAGCTCGGCGACGCGTTAATCTCGATGGTCAAGCGCAATGAGCTGCGCGACAATGCGCTCTGGTGCCTCTCTCGATTGGGAGCGCGCAAGCTGTTCTACGGACCCATCAACCAGGTTCTTCCCGTCTCCACTGCAACGCGCTGGGTAGAAGAGCTGCTGAAGTCCGGCAACGCCCCCGACGCTCTGGTAGCTATCGCGAAGCGCACCGGGGATGCCACGCGCGATCTGGCGCCTGCCACCTTCGAGATGGTTCGTCGCGGCATTCCTGAATCGCGAATGCCTGCCTTGGAAGGCGAAGAGCAGGAGGATCTCGGTAAAGTGTTTGGCGAAGAGCTTCCCTCGGGACTCGTGACCGCGAGTGCCTCGTGAATGAGCGAGCGCTCCTTCGAAAATTGCAGCGCTTTTCTCCATTGATTGGGGACGACTGTGCGGTAATTGCCGCGCCTGCCAGGCAGGACCTGCTCTTCACGACCGACTTTACGATTGAAGCCGTTCACTTCGAGCGCGAGTGGGCGCCTGAAGCGGTGGGCCATAAGGCGCTGGCTCGAAGCCTCAGCGATATTGCGGCCATGGGCGGTACGCCGCTGTATTGCCTGGTATCCATCGCGCTTGCGCCCTGGACCGATCAGCGCTGGATAGGCGGTTTTTACCGGGGACTGAACCGGTTGCGACGGTCCACTGGAACGTCGCTCGCGGGGGGTGACCTGTCGCATGCACGCGAGGTTGTTTGCGACGTGATGGTGTGTGGCGCAATTGCACGAGGAAAAGCGCTGCTCCGTTCGGGCGCGCGGCCTGGCGATGCAATCTACGTCTCCGGCCCACTGGGCGGCTGGACTCACAAACCGAAAATCATTCCGCGCCTCGCGATCGGACAGGCCCTCGTTGGCAAAGCGAGTTCGTGCATGGACATTAGCGATGGTCTCGCGATCGATCTCCATACTCTGTGCCTGGCGTCTGGCGTGGCGGCGGAGCTTGACACGGTTCCCCTGCTACCTGGTGCGACGATCGAACAGGCGCTGCACGATGGGGAAGATTATGAACTGCTCTATACGGCGCCGCCGAAAATACGTGTGCCTGGCATCCGGATCGGCGTGATCACCAGTACCACATCCGGCTCGATAAAATTGAACGGCGCACCCGTGCCGCCCAAAGGATACGACCACTTTGCAAAAGATACTCGATCTCATTGAAGCGTTTCGCCGCTCCAAGACGATGTTCGCCGCGGTTGACTTGGGAGTCTTCGACGGGCAACGCCCGGCCGATTGTAAAGAGTTGCCGCGCCTGTTGGCGGCCTGCGCGTCGCTGGGTCTGCTCGAAAAGCGCGGTGACGATTTCGTCAACACGCCAGAGGCCGACAAGTACCTGCGCAGCGACAGCCCAGACACGCTGACCGGCTACATCCTGTACTCAAATCAGGTGCTCTATCCAATGTGGGGGCATCTCGAAGACGCTGTCCGCGAAGGAACCCACCGTTGGAAGCAAACGTTCGATCTGGACGGCCCGCTCTTCGCACACATCTTCCGCACCGATGAAGCCATGCGGGAATTCCTGAAGGGCATGCACGGCTTCGGTCAGCTCTGCTCGCCCGCCGTCGTCTCCGCATTCGACCTGAGCCGCTTCCAGCACTTCGTCGACCTGGGAGGAGCTACCGGTCATCTGACCGAGGCCGCCCGCCGGCGCTATCCAAATATGCAGACGACCGTAATCGATCTGCCCAGAGTCGCCGCGATGTTTCCCGGCGTTCAAGCCGGCGACTTCTTCACCGACCCACTACCGCCCGCCGATCTGTACGCTTGTGGGCGTATTTTGCACGACTGGTCCAATGACAAGATCGATACTTTACTTCGAAAGATTCATGCTGCCCTTCCGCCGGGCGGCGGATTCCTCATCGCTGAAAAATTGCTCCAGGACACCGCCGCGCACATGCAGGATCTCAACATGCTCGTGATCACTGAGGGCCGGGAGCGTACTGCCGGAGAGTATGCGGATCTCGTCAAGAGTGCCGGCTTCTCTACAGTTGAGAGCCGCCGCACCGGAACACCGCTCGACGCGACGCTCGCGATCAAATGATCTGCCTGCTTGCGGTTTACTTGCGCAAGTAAGCGTCGTCGCCGCGCCGCCAGTCCTCTCGAACCGGTGCGAAGATATCGACCCCCACGCAGTCCTCCGGCGCTTCCGCGCTATGTGGAACGTGCGCCGGAATCCGCAGAATCTGACCTGCCTTGACTAACTGCTCCTTGCCGTCGAGAACGAAGCGCAACGAACCTTTCTCAATCATCGAGATCTGCTCGTTGTGATGGCTGTGCTCCGGAACCTTGCAGCCTTTCTTCAGAAACACCCGGGCGACTGTCAGCGTATCCGCATGAATCACCTGGCGCGCAAAAGTGCTGCTCATTTCCTCTCTTTCTAGCGTTTCCCAATCGTAAAGCTGCATACGTACATGTTACAGTGCCCTCTATGACGATCTTCGCTGACCTTGCACTGGCCCGCCGGCTGGAGCGTCCGGAAGCTATATTCGGTGCTCGTTTTGTCGAAGCGCGTAGTCGTCTAACCCCCGGCTCGGGTGCCGAGTGGATCGAAGTCGCAGGCGCCTATGCCATGTTCGACGGCCCCGCCTCACCAGTCACGCAAACGTTTGGCTTAGGCCTCTACGCCCCACTCGCGGCCGCCGATTTGGATCGGATCGAGAGTTTTTTTCAGGAGCGCGGCGCTCCCGCCATTCATGAAGTGAGCCCACTCGCCGGCCTGGCAGTCACGGATTTGTTGAGCCCGCGCGGCTACCGGCCGCTTGAATTCACCAGCGTGATGTACCAGCCGCTGGAGCACTGGGTCCCTGCGCAAGCCGCGCCCAACGTACGCCTGCAAACCCGCGTCGTGGCCGATCGAGAACAGGAACTTTGGGCACGGACCTCCGCTCGCGGCTGGAGCACACATCCCGAGTTCGCGGATTTGCTTTTCAGCTTTGGCCAGGTTACCGCATCGACTGAAGGTGCGCTCAGCTTCTTCGCACACCTGGATGGAGAGCCTGTCGCGACCGGCGCGCTGTGCTGTTATCAAGGAGTGGCGCTGCTCGCCGGAGCCAGCACCGTCCCCGAGGCGCGCAACCAGGGAGCGCAACGGGCGCTACTCGACGCTCGCATGAAAATGGCCACGAGTCTAGGCTGCGACTTGGCCATGATGTGCGCCGAACCCGGCAGCACCAGCCAGCGCAACGCCGAACGCCAGGGCTTCCGGATAGCCTATACGCGAATCAAATGGCAGCTCCCGTGATTGAAACCCGTCACGTCGCCGGTCGTACGTCCTTCAACACCGCGCACCACCCCGGCCACCCTCGCTTCAACGCGTACG
>JALYTE010000059.1 GCA_030854435.1 Acidobacteriota bacterium
CCCAGTAGGTGTCGCGAAGGACAGGGAGAAGGGTGGTGAGGTAGTTGGGCGTGAGGCTGTGGATGGCGGCGAAGTAGGCGACCGCGACGGCGAGGAGAGCGAAGGGTTCGGGACGGAGCAGAGGGCGGAGGCTGCGGGCGCGGAAGACAAGGTAGAACTCGACGGCGAGGGGAAGGAGGGCCTGGTGGGGTTTGAGGGCGAGGCCGAGGCCGGCGGTCAGGCCGATGAGGGTTTGTTCGAGGGTCGAGGTGAAGGCATCGTTCGACGCCATACATGACGATGAGGCCGTCAAGTATGGGGCACCCCGCGTGGGAGAGGGACGGAGTGCGGCGGCGAGGAGGTAGGGGAGGCAGAGGAGAGCCAGCAGGTCGTCGCGCTGGCCGAGGTCGCGGGCGGGGACGACGTTGAAGAGTGTGACGAAGGCGAAGGCCAGGGCGGAGAGTTGTGTGGGGTTGAGCGCGACGGTGCGGCGAAGTTGGCGGAGGCAGACGGCGGCGATGAAGGCTTCGAGCAGGATGACGAGGGTTTTGCCGACTGCTGGAGCTGGGATGTGCAAGAACTGGGCCAGAGCGACGGGCAGCATCGAGAGCCAGATGATGAGTGGAGGGTTGGACTCCATCAACTCCGGGCCATAGAGGGGGGTGCCATCCAGCACATGGCGGGCGACGTATAGACACCAGAGCTGGTCGTGCCCGGCGGCGGGCAGAAACGCCAGCAGCGCGCCCATGCCAGCGGCCGCGATGGTGAGGATGAGGAACGTGGAGCGGAGGTTGGTCGTCAACGGATGGTTCCTGATCGCATGTTATCGGCCCAGAGGCGGGGGGCGAAATTAATGAGCAATGAGTTGTGAGCCATGAGTCTTGAGTCGATTGATGCCGCTCTTCAATGTCGCCCGGATGTAATGCGATGACAAGGTTCTGACAATTGGACACCCCTTTTCAAGGTATGAACGTCTAGAACAATATGGCAGGGATTTCTGGCGCGAAAAACGATGCGCTACGGGTCCGCTGCATGTACGGAGTCTCCTATGATGTGCGCGAGGTGTCCAGGGGCGAAGGCGGCGTTGGGTTGTTGGCTGGCATTGGCGCTGGCGGCGAGTCTGGGCGCGGCGGCGCAGGAGAATCCGCTGGGCGATGTGCATACCGCGCCTCCGCCCGCGCCGAAAGCGCCCAAGGACGCTCGCCCGGTCGTCACGGGTGGCAACGATGTTGCGCGGCGGGCGACATCGTCGCCGACGTCGAACATTCGCGTCGATGTGAATCTTGTGCTGGTTCCGGCGACTGTCACGGATCCCATGAACCGGTTGGTGACGGGACTGGAGCGCGACAACTTCTACATCACCGACAACAACATTCAGCAGAAGATCAAGACCTTCGCCACGCAGGACGCGCCGCTGACGATCGGGATCGTGTTCGACCTGAGCGGCAGTATGCAGTCCAAGTTCGTCCGCGCGCGCAAGGCGTTGAGCGAGTTTTTACGGACGTGCAATCCGCAGGACGAGTTTTTCGTGGTGGGCTTCAACGACCGGCCGGCGGTGATCGTGGACTATACGTCGGAGGTGGACGACGTGGAAGCGCGCATGGTGATGCTGAAACCGGAGAACCGCACGGCGCTGATCGACGCGGTGTACCTGGGTGTCAACAAGTTGAAGACGGCGAAGTATCAGCGCAAGGCGCTGCTGATTATTTCCGACGGCGGAGACAATCGCAGCCGCTACACCGACGGCGAGTTGCGTCGCGCGGTGCGCGAGAGCGAGGTGCAGATTTACTCCATCGGCATCTTCGACGCGTACGCGCCGACCACCGAGGAGCGCGAGGGGCCAGAGTTGCTGAAGGACATTTCAGAGGCCACCGGCGGGCGGGTTTTTCCGGTGGTGGATTTGCAGGATTTGTCCGATGTGGCGCAGAAAATCAGCCAGGAGTTGCGCAATGAGTACGTGATTGGGTACACACCCACCGATACGAAGCGGGACGGCGCGTGGCGTAAAGTAAAGGTGCGATTGCTGCCGCCGCCGGGTCTGCCCACGCTGACGGTCCACAATCGCGAGGGGTACTATGCGCCGTCGCAGTAGAGGGTGGGAGTTGGGGCGAGGTCTGGCGGCGCTGACGGTGTTTACCGTGAGCGCGTGGGCGCAGACGCCCGCGCAACCTCAAACCGCTCCGCAGGCGAAGAAGCCCGCGCCGCTGACGGTCGATGCGGATCCGGCGCCGTCGCCCGATCCTGACGTTGCTCCATCGGCCTCCGCTGCCGCGACGGCCGGCCCTAAAGATGTTGTCAAGGAAAACGGGCGTTATACCCTGCGCGAGAACGCGTATGAGGTGCGGCTGAACGCATCGGTCATCGACGGCTCTGGGCGTACCATCGATACGCTGCCGCAGGAGGCGTTCCACATCTATGAAGACGGCGTGCCGCAGACCATCGCGAGCTTCCGGCATGAAGATCTGCCGGTGTCGCTGGGTATTTTGATCGACAGTTCAGGGTCGATGTACGACAAACGCCCGGCGGTGGATGCAGCGTCGATCAACCTGGTGAAGTTGTCCAATCGCGAGGACGAGGCTTTTCTGGTCGATTTCAGCTCAGAAGCGTACATCGACACGGACTTCACGAGCGATATTGCGAAGCTGCAAGAGGGGCTTGGATACGTCAAGTCCGCCGGTGGAACGGCTTTGTACGACGCTGTGATCGCGTCGGCGGACTACCTGAGCAAGAACGCCAAGCGGCCCAAGCAGGTGTTGCTGATTGTGACCGATGGCGACGACAACGCTTCGAGCGCGACGCTGGAGCAGGCGATCGAGCGCGTGCAGGACCTGGACGGGCCCGCGATTTATTGCATCGGGTTGCTGTTTGGCGAGGACACGGATCGCCGCGAGTCGAGGCATGCCCGGGAAGTGCTCTCGGAGTTGAGCGCGCAGACGGGTGGGCAGGCTTATTTTCCGCGCTCGTTGAAGGACGTCAACGGGGTCGCGGCGGAGGTGGCGCAGGACATTCGCACGCAGTACACGATCGCTTACAGGTCGACCAAATCGCCCGCTCTGGGCGGCTACCGGCAGGTGCATGTAGAGGCCAAGGGGAAAGGTTTCCGCGGGTTGCAGGTGCGGACACGGACCGGATATTTTCCGAAGGTGGCTGTGCCGGTCGCGTCCACGACGGGGCAGTGACATTTTCTTCCGATGCGGTAGGCTGGAGTTGTTCGTTGTTAGTTGTCGGTACTAAGAGCCTGTTCACGATCTCTGTTTGTGCCCGTAGACCCTGTCATCTCGACCCGAGCCTTCGCGCATTTGCGAAGGCGCAGTGGAGAGACCTGTAGATTTTCCGTGGTGGCAAGAATATTCGACTGCACAGAGAAGTTGCGGGTCTCTCCACTCCGGCGCAAAAAGCGCGCCTCCGGTCGAGATGACAGCTCTTGAGGGAGGGCCAAGAGAGGTCGTCAACAGGTTCTAACAACGAACAACTAACAACTGTCCTCCAGGGGAGTGAATGCGAATAGGAAATGATGTCACGGAGTTGGTGGGGCAGACGCCGATGGTGCGAATGCAGCGCGTCGTCGGTGCAGGCGACGCGGGGGTTTGGGTCAAGCTGGAGACGATGAATCCGGGCGGCAGCGTGAAGGACCGCGCCGCGCTGGGGATCGTTCTCGATGCGGAGCGGCGCGGAGTGCTGAAGCCCGGCGGGACGATCTGCGAGGCCACGGCGGGCAATACGGGCGTGGGGCTGGCGCTGATTGGAGTGCAGCGCGGCTATAGGGTGCGACTGTTTGTGCCGGAAGGCTTCGCGGAAGAAAAGTGCATCCTGATGCGCGGGCTGGGCGCGGAGGTGGTGCGTACGCCCGAGGCCGAGATGATCGCCGGGGCGATTCGGCGGACGCTGGAGTTCGAGCGTGAGACGCCTGGAGCGTTTGCGGCGATGCAGTTCGAGAATCCGGCGAACCCGGACTTCCACGAACAGACGACGGCGGTCGAGATATTCGAGCAGATGGACGGCCGCATCGACGCCGTGGTGTTGGGGGTGGGGTCGGCAGGGACGTTTACCGGAATCGCGCGCTTGATGAAGAAGCGGTTGCCCGGCGTGTTGACGGTGGCCGTCGAGACCCAGGGCAGCGTGTTGCAGGGTGGGACGCCGGGGCCGCATAAAGTCGAGGGCATTGGGGTGTCGTTTGTGCCTGCGACGTTCGACCGCAGCGTGTGCGACCGGATCGTTCGTGTGATGGATGACGACGCTTTCGACATGGTGAAGCGTATGGCCCGTGAAGAAGGCGTCCTGGGGGGATCGAGTTCGGGCGCGAATTTGTTTGCCGCGGTTGAAATTGCGAAAGAGTTGGGGGCGGGCAAGCGCATCGTAACGATGGTGCCGGATTCGGCGGAGCGGTATTTGTCGAAGGCGATTTTGGATTGAGAGTTGTGCCGCTCGAAATACGGGGGTCCTTCCCCTTCGCTGCACTCTAGGGTCAGGATGACGGCGA
>JALYTE010000087.1 GCA_030854435.1 Acidobacteriota bacterium
GGCTCGCACACGCCCGACGACGGCATCGAGTTCTGGGGCGGCAGCTTCATCGCCGACCCCTTCGGCCGCATCATCGCCGAGGCCTCGCACGCCAGCGAAGAAATCCTCTCCGCCACCCTCGACCCCGCCGAAGTCGAAACCACCCGCCAACACTGGCCCTTCCTCCGCGACCGCCGCATCGACGCCTACAGCGGCATCACCAGCAGGTTCCTGGACTAGGTTCGAATACCATCACCAACCCGAGGGATCCATCTTCTAGGCATGTCAAGGCTTCAGCCTTGACATGATGCTACTCGGTTGAATATTTCGTTTTCCCTAAGACATTCAATGTTGCTATTGCGCAATATGCACGGAGCAATGCACAAGTACAAACCAATTTTTATGTCCCAATAAAAATGGCGGATTCCCAGTCCCGTCAGCTACGCAGTCGTCTGCTCTTCCAGTTGCACGCCGAGCGTTTCCCACTCCGCGTTCAATGCGGCGAGGTGATCGCGCAGCGTGTCCAGTTCTGCGGCGAGTTGCTGGGCCGCCTCTGCGGTGGTGAAGAGGCTTTGCTGCTGCTCGGCTTGCGCGATGCGCTTCTCAATCTCCGGCAACTCGTCTTCGATGGATGCGACGCGATCTTCAATCTGCTTCAGCTTGATCGGGTTCAGTCGCTTCACACTCGCTTTAGGCTGCGTGGTGACTGCGTCGAGCGAGCCTTCAATCTCATGCGTACTCTGCACCGGCGGCGGGGCCGGGACGCTGCCCACCTGCTTCACTTCTTTGAACATCCCCGTCGCCGCATCGATGTGCGAACCGGTCGACGCATCGCGCGTCAACTTTGACTTGGCCTCCTCGGTGTTTGTCGGCACGCCTCCCTGCTTGCGGAACAGGTAATCCTCGTAGTTGCCCGGATAAATATGCAGGCGGCGGTCTTCGACCTCAAAGACACGCGTCGCCAGGCCATCGATAAAGTAGCGATCGTGCGAAACGAACAGTACCGTGCCGCTGAACCCACTGATCGCTTCCAGCAACACGTCCTTCGCGCGCAGGTCGAGATGGTTGGTCGGTTCATCCATCAGCAGGAAATTTGCCGGCGACACCAGCATTTTCGCCATCGCATAGCGGTTGCGCTCGCCGCCCGAAAGCACGCCCAGCTTCTTGAACACATCGTCCCCCGAAAACATGAAGCAGCCCAGCAGCGAGCGCAGCGTCACAACATCGACGCGCGGATTGGAACCTGTGATGTCGTCCAGCATCTCCGCGCTGGCGTCGAGCACCTTGTACTGGTCCTGCGCAAAGTAGTCGACCAGCACGTTGTGCCCGTTCTTGATCGTGCCGGAGGTGGGCTTTTCCAGACCCGCCAACATCCGAATCATCGTCGATTTACCCGCGCCATTCGCTCCCACCAGCGCGATGCGGTCGCCGCGTTCGATGGTGAAGCTGATGTCTTCAAGCACGCGTTTGGGCTTTCCATCGAGCCCCGGATAGTGCTTGGTCAGGTGCTTCACATCGAGCACCGTGCGCCCCGACGCCGGAGGCTGCGGAAACGAGAAATGGATCGTCGACTCTTCCTCCGGCACTTCGATGCGCTCGATCTTTTCCAGTTCCTTGATGCGCGACTGCACCTGCTTGGCTTTAGTGGCCTGCGCGCGAAAGCGATTGATGAACGCCTCCAGCGCTTCGATGCGGTCGCGCTGATTCTTGTACGCGCTCATGATCTGAGTGCGCCGCTCTGCTTTCTGCGTCACATACTTTTCAAAATTGCCGTGATAGACATGCAGGCGTTTGTTCCACACTTCGATGATTTTTTTGGTCGTCACATCCAGAAAATAGCGGTCGTGCGAAATCAGGATGTAGGCCTTCGGATAGTCATGCAAATACTGCTCCAGCCAGTTGCGACTCTCCAAATCCAAATGATTGGTCGGCTCGTCGAGCAGCAGTAGCGACGGCTCTTGCAACAGCAACTTGGCCAGTGCAATACGCATCTGCCACCCGCCCGAAAACTCTTCCGTGCGCCGCTGCCAGTCGTCTTTCGAGAAGCCCAGCCCGCCCAACACCGCGCCCACCTGCGCGTCCAGCGTGTAGATGTCGCGCGCGTGCAGCAGATCGGCGATGTCGGAGTAGCGCGCCGCAGCCGTCGCATACTCCGACGACTTCGGATCGGCGTCCGAAAGCGTGTGGGTCAGCGCTTCGGCCTCTTTTTCGAGCGCGAAAAGCTCATCGAAAACCGACAGACATTCGTCGAACACCGACCGCCCTGAAAGCGCCAACCCATCCTGCGGCAGATACCCGATGGTCATCCCGCGCACGCGCGTGAGCTGCCCGTAATCGAGCGCTTCCGCGCCGCCGAGGATTTTGAGCAACGTCGATTTGCCCGTGCCGTTACCGCCGGCCAGGCCGGTGCGCTCGTCGGGGGTAATCAGCCAGTTGGCGTCTTCAAAGAGAAGTTTTTGGCCGTAGCGCTTACCGGCGGCGGAGAGTTGAAGCATGGCTGCATCTATTTTCGCATCGCGGGCGCTACCGCGGCGACATGCGCAGCAACTCCCACGCGGTTGCCAGATTCCGGAGCAGCCCGCGGCGCAGGAACCCTCCTGCAAACAGCAGTCGCACGCGCGCCCAACCGCTGCGGGCCGCCCCGCATTCCAGGTAGGCCTCCAACACAGCGCGCTTTGGGCCCGGCAATTGGTTGCCATAGACCCGCAGGAAGGCCGCTGCGGTTTTCTGTTGAACGGCCCATTGGTCCCGTCGCCCGCTGGATGTCACGGCCCGACGAAACAACTGCCGGAGCGACGTTTTTCCGGCCGTCGCCCCGACAACATTTCCGCCGTGCTGGCGATAGAGCACCATCGCCTCCTTCAAAGCCACGGCGCGACCCAGGGTGGCCGCCAGAAGCGCGACCCAATAATCGTGCATCGGCGCCTCCTGCGGCATCCGC
>JALYTE010000319.1 GCA_030854435.1 Acidobacteriota bacterium
CCGTCATCCTGAGCGTAGCGAAGGACCCCCGTATTTCGCCCCGCTCCGGTAGACAACTACTCCGGCGCGCCCGAAACCATCCGGTTGACGATCTCCTGGATCACCACCGAGCGCACATGGATGCGCCGCGCCAAATCAGGCAGAAACTCCGCAATCAGGTTGCCCGCCGGGTCGGTAGCCAGGCCGATGGCGATGCGCCGCGCGGTCGAGGGGCGGTCGCTCTGGATACCGGGCACATAGAGGTTGCTCAACTCCGCGCTGATGGGATAGGTCAGCAGCGTGGCGTAGTTGGGCATATTGCGGCCATCGTCGTGCTGCGCGATCACGGTGCGTTCGAGCGCATGGAGGAACCGTCGCGGAACGCTGGCGTTCTGCATACGCCGGTAGCGCGGGTCCTCATGCGCCAGAGCGGGAATCAGGAAAGTCCCGAAGACTTCGCCTTGCGCGTCCTGGAGCAGATCGTACCCCGCCGCGCGCCCAAAGCCTTTGAACCCCGGCCCGTAGGCCGAATGCGAATTGGCCGCGACGCCGATGCCGGCCTCGCCCGCGATGACGATCAGGTTGAAGGGGTCGATGATGTCGCGACCGGCCAGCAAGCCTTTCTGCCGCACAGTCAACGGCTGCCGCACCTCGGCGTCGACGACAATGCGCAGCGGATTCTGGTTGACGCAACGCGGCGGCGCGGGCGCGGTGGTCGACTGCGGATCGGGCAGGGAAGGGGAGGTCGAGGCCCCGAGCGCAGGAGGACAGGGTGGCAGGAGAGCAGCCTGATCCACTGCGTCGTTATTGGCGATCGCGTATACCGCGCTGGGAGCGTTCGGCAGCGGAGACTCCGTGCCACCTGGCATCTGCGCAGCCAAAGTCGTCGCGCCCAGCGCGAGGTGCAACGCAAGGAAGCAGGCCCAGAGGTGCTTTGCGGAAAAGTCGAGCATCGGCTGTTTGAACCCCGAAAAATATCGGACGATGCGCTGGACGCGGAACTCCGCAGTCTGCGGCATCGACTATCGGCCTGGACCTACTTCGATTCAAGATGGATGGCGCGCAGCACTCCATCGAAAAATTCATTGAACAGGAAGCCGATCGCCGCGCCGCCCACCGATCCACCGAACTCCGAAGCGGTGTCCTTGAAGTTCCGGTTGATGGGCGGATAATACGCGAGGTTCAGCGCCGAGGAAGCCGCATAGCTGATCAGCAGCGGAGCATTCACGGTGCTGCGTCCGCTGTCGGTCTTGGTCACCAGCGTCCGCGTCCCGGCATAAAACACGCGATGCACGAAGCTGTGTTGCGACCCCTGAACGTAGTAGCGCGGATCGTCGTGCAGCAGCGGGCACAAGATCGCATCGGCAAACAACTCCTGCGACTCGCCGCGCGCAAACGAAGCGCCAATGCGCTGGGCCGCAGCCTCGCCGTTGGTGCCATAGTTCGGCGCGCCGTTGACCAGATGCGTATAGCCGCCCGCGATGATGATGCCCACGACCGGAATCGGAGCATACAACTGCCGCAGCGAAAGCACGACCTTGTCGCGACCGGTCAGCGGCTGTGCGGTTTGATCGGGTGAGATGGACTTCTCATACTTCGGTGCGACGTTGCCCCCGGCCGAGGCCGCCTGGCCCGCTTCCGGGGCAGACGCGCGCGGCGCGGAGACGCTGGGCGCGTCGGGAAGGCTCGCAGAATCGCTGACGAGCGATTCTTGAGATGCTGACGGCTGTAACGCCGCGTCCGCCGACCCCGCGACAACCGGAGCAGCGGAGGCAGCGGCCATAAGCTGCGGCGACGGATTCACGGCCTGAGCTTCGCCGCGCAGCGCTGTAAAGCAGCCTGCGGTGGCGAGGACGACGAGAGTTAGGGAGCAGCGTGCGTAAGAGTTCATGAGCGAAGCCTTTCGTTGGGGTGTTGCTTTGCGCGCATGAACGAGAGGCCGCGCGACATCGATATGTATATGGCCGTTGTGTACAAGGGACGCACTTTTCGCGTCAAGTGGTTGTACCGAATGGGATTTCAGCGCTACAGAGCTTGCTGCAAGCGGCGGCGCGACAACGCATCTTCGCCACGTTACCACCTCGACACTCTGTAGCCGATGCACATTGACCGATGTCCTCTGGCAACGAATCATCGACATAGGTCCTCGCGTTGCCATTTCTACCACAATCCGCGCCTGCACGCTTCCGCATCGCCGCGCGCGCGACCGCAGTCTTTGCGCTGACCGCCTGCGCCGCTCTTACCGCCGGTTGCCATCACCAGGCAAGAGTCGCATACCAACCTCCGCCTCCGCCAGTTTCCGCGCGCCGCGTTCCGACGCCGGAGATTTCTGCCCGCAACACATCCAAGCCGCCCGCCGGAACGCCGCAGTCTTTACAAGGCTTCGACGACACTTCCAGTCCGCCCGTGCTCACCGAGTTCGGCGTCGCAAGCTGGTACGGCCCGCCCTACCACAACCACGCCAGCGCGGACGGCACCCTCTTCGACCAGAACGCCCTCACCGCCGCCCACCGCACGCTGCCCATGGGCTCGACCGTGCGCGTGACCAACGTCGCCACCAATCAAAGCATTCTGGTGCGCATCACGGACCGCGGGCCATTCGTTCCGGGCCGCGTCCTCGACCTTTCGATGGGCGCTGCAAAGGCCATCGGCGTATGGCGTCCGGGCATCGCGCAGGTCAAGATCGAAGCCTTCGCGCACCTCAACCCCGACCCTGCCGGACGCTGGTGCGTGCAAATCGGCGCCTTCAAAAGCCCGGACGACGCGCTCGACCTGCAAGCCGACTTGATGCGCCGCTACAAGACCGCGAAGGTGATCGAGTTCACCGGCCCCACCGGCCATTGGGTGCGCGTCAACCCCGCCAAACCCGACCTCGCCCACGCCAACGAAGTCGCCGAATCCCTCCAATCCCCCGACCCCACCGCCCTGCCGTATGTCGTGCGGCTGGACTGAGGGTCTACTTCAAGCCGCGCTGTAAACCTTGATCTCATGCACCGAACCCTCGTCTCGGCATTGCTGGGCCTCTATATTCCGCTCCCTTTGTAGGAGTGGTGGAGATTACCTGCGGCACTCTCCTCATTCTCGGTTTATTCACCTCATTCGCTACTATCCTAATTTCAGAAAAGGTCAACGCAAGGAGGAAAAGTTAGCAATAGGCTCAGGCCCAGTAGAATGAGCGCAATGGCATTCGTGCGCCCCACGGCGACCGTCCGGCTTCGCCAACGCCATTCCAAAATGCCCCAGGTAAAGAGCCAGATAAGAATCGCGGTGGTAGTTACGCCTGACAGAGGCCCTGTTGGCTTATAGAAAACCATCAGGCGTTGAATCGAAGTAGCTTTGTCGGCTGCGACGGCCAGAACAGCGAGCATGAAAGCGCCGATACCTGCCGCCAGAATAGCTGCCGCGCCGGAGCCGTTTGTCAGGCGGGCTGTGCCGCCCGAAGTCGAGGTTTCCTGTGCATTCATGGTTACTCTCCGTGAACCAGATGTAGGGTTGAGCCGCCTCTGACCGGGGCGTGATCGTCGATCTCCGCGCCGAAGAAACCGGCTATCCCCGCAGCCAGAAAAGAAACCAGCACAAAACAAAGGACAGCGTTCCGCAGTTGGGGGTGGTTCTGGATCTCACGCCCATACTTGACGAATACGGCGCACGCCATGGTGATTGAGATAGGCGCAAGCCAAGCGACATGCTCCTTCCACTCCATGCCGATCGAGTGCCATGCGATCGTCGCGGGGCTGGACATAAGCAGCCGCTGTGGGTAGGCGCCAAGGTCGACTGTTCCCGGGGGAGCGGCGGCCCGATACCACGGATAGATGATGTAAGCGCCGGACAACACGGCGGCCCATGCAAGCAGCGTCATGACTGTGAGATAGATGCGGAGGAAGTTTTCATCTCTCGCAGTGATCGGAGCTTGCGCTGCGGACGAGTAACGGCGCCAAAGCTCGACAATCGCTCCCGAGCAGGCTAGCAGGTAAAGGCCGCCGAATCCCATACCGTGGATCAAAGTCCAAAGACTGCGTGTAGTAATTTCCATTTGCTACCTCCTTCCCTACAAGTCAATCGCGAAGCCGGTCTCAATCCGCAGGTCAGGGAAATCCAGGTGCGTGCATCGGTGACTGTAACCATGCATTGCCTATGTCCGGTTTTTTCTTGTCTTTTCCCCATGTCCAATACATGCCGACGTAGGCGTAGTTTTCCGTTTGTCCTGCAACTGAGTGACCGTAGCAAAATAGAAACTGTTCGCCTGGATGATGCTTGAGGTGGTAATAGCCACCCAGGTCGATCATCGTCGAAGCTTCAGTCTGCGGGGTGGCGAAGCCCTCGCGACCGTGAGCGAAGACCTCGCCTCCCAACTCCAGGCGTTCGCTGAAGGTGTATTTCAGCAGGAATGCGCCGTAGGGAAAGTCGCGGTAACCGGTCTGAGGGACGACCGTTTCGCCAGCCCCGCCATCCAGGAGCCAGGGACCGATATTCTTCTGGAACCAGAGGGGAAGTTTGTACCAAACCTTCCCCACGCTGAGTCCCTTGTCGAAGTTGCCGGTCGGGATTTCGAACATTGTAAAGGTGCCGACCTGGGGAAAGTACTTCGATTCCTTGATGTAGGCGATCTTTGCGCCCAATTCCATATCGGTAAGACCAAAGGCGCTGGGGCCGGTGCCAGCGGGCAGATAGACAGGATTGTTCGACGGGTTGATGGAACCCCAGGGCAGAATGGCGTGAAGCTGGACCCTCGGAATGGCGCCCCAGTTGAACTCGAAAGCCGGACCCGTGGAATCGGTTTCCGCCGGCGTCCCGTCCGTGCTGCCAAAGATGTAGAACTCGTAGTGGTGCAGGTCCACCGGGACCGGATCGTCGGTCTG
>JALYTE010000161.1 GCA_030854435.1 Acidobacteriota bacterium
CCGCTCAACACCGTAATCGCCAACTTCGGCCCGATGCCGGAGATGGTCAGCAGCTTTTCAAACAGCCGCTTCTCAGCCACCTCCGCGAACCCGAACAGCGCCAGCGCGTCCTCGCGCACATGCGTATGGATAAACAGAGAAGCCTCCGCGCCCTCCGCCGGCAACGCCGTATACGTCGAAACCGAAATGGAGACGTCGTACCCCACGCCGCCGCACTCCACCACCACCGTGCTCGGCGTCTTGCCGAACACCCGTCCTCGCAGATGCGCAATCACAGAAGCGATTCTACCGCGCAATTTTTAATGGGTCGCAGCGAGCATAGAGATACGTCTTACGACAATTTGGTTTTCTCGCTTACGCGTTTGATTGATGTCGTAGGACGACTGCATCCGCATCAACGTCTCCATTTTCACTCCGAAGGCTTTTTCCAAGCGCAGGGCCATATCTCCCGAGAGGCCGGCCTTCCCGTTCAGCAAGCTCGACAACGCAGGCCGTGACACGCCTAACGCCTCTGCTGCCGCCGTAACGCTCAACCCAGCGGCTTCTACAATTTCTGTCCGAATAAAGTCTCCGGGATGAGGGGGGTTCTTCATAGGCATGGCCCGTAACCTAACACATGTCAAGGTGAGTCTGCTTGAAAGTTTCGCAAACCTTCACAAGGTCGCCTCACCCATGTTCCGCGACATACGTCCGATGGATCACATCGAACACCCTCTGCGTCAACGCATCCGCTTCTTTGGTCGTCATCCCCACGGTCGAAATCGGTTCGCCCACAATCAATTTCAGCGGCCTTGGCCTTAGCGCGTAGACATGGATCGGCAACAGTTCATACGTCCCCACCAGCGTCAGTGGAACCAGGGGCACCTGTGCCTTGATCGCCATCCACGCCGCGCCCGATACCATCGTCTGTAGCTCCCCCATGGCCGCGCGACCGCCCTCAGGAAACAGCATCAGTGGCATCCCTGCCCTCAGCGTCCGGACGCCGCGTCCCAGGCTCGCCACCGCCGACCGCGCTGAAGTCTGGTCTACCGGCACCTGCCCCGAGCGATTCAAATACCACCCGATAAACGGTATCTTCCACAGCGGGGCCTTGGCCAGAATCCGAAACTGAAACGGCAGCTTGGCAAACAACACTGGCGTGTCGTAATAGCTGAGGTGGTTGCTGGCATAGACCGCCGTCGCGTGCTCACTTAAGCGTTCCGGATACACCAGCGTCACCGGCGAAAGCGCCACCCGCAGCAACACCCGCGCCCATGTTCGGGCTATCGCGTGTTGCTGGCTTCCCGTCGTGTCCCACACACCGCACAGCAGCGAAACCAGGCCAAAGCCCATCGTCGCGGCAGCAACGAGGGGCAAAAAGAACAGATAGTTCGTCCACCGTAGCGCAACCGAGATATGCGGACGCGGCGCGGCCTCGCGCGCGACGTGTTCTTCCGGCTGCAGTATCTCGGTCGGCTCAGACATCGTTTTCTATGCTAACCGCTATAGCAGCCCCACCGTTTTGTCATCTCGACCGGAGTCTCCGCGCACTTTGCGAAGGCGCAGTGGAGAGATCGCAGCATTTCTTTCCGCGCTACTACAAATCAGGGTGGCCCATCTTCGCGACGGTTTCATCGTCGTTAAGGTGGGAGGGGCCACTACGCCTCGCCTAGCGCCAACGCCCTCAACTCGCCAACCAGAACCACCGACCCCGTCGCCACAATGATTCCCTCCGGCGGCGTGATCTCCCGGGCCTGCATCAACGCTCCGGGGAGATGCGGAGCGGCATGGGCTGGAACATCGAGCGCCTTCGCCGCAGCCAGCAACTCATCCACACTCGCCGCCCGAGCGTTCTGAATCGGCGCAAGAATGATGTGGTCGCGCGTCCGCAGCGGATCGCCCGAAGTCGAATCGAAAAGCGGAAACAATATCTGTGCCAGCTCCGCAATCGGCTTGTCGCGCAGGCACGAAAAGATCAGCGTCCGGGGCCGCTCCTCGGGCAACTCCGCCAGCGCCGCCCGCAGAGTCCACGCCCCCGCCGGGTTATGCGCGACATCGAGCAGCAGCGGAGCATGACGCGCATCCGCCGGTCTCAACAACTCCAACCGCCCCGGCCAAACTGTCTCTCTCACGCCCCGCTCAATCGCCGTATTGGGAATGTTGAAACCATGGTTGGTTCGCAACTCCACCGCCGTCGCCACGGCCAGCGCAATATTGCGCTGCTGATGCTGCCCGGCCAGCGGCGAATCGACTCGCACCACTTCACCCTCGATCGCCAACTCATACCGATTCCGCGCTAAGCCCTCTTCGCTCTTCACTCTTCGCTCTTCACTCTGCTTCACCGGCGGCAGATACCGCGCCGCGTCCACGCCGCGAACGTTCAGTTCCACGGCCATTTCCCCAATCGCCTGGTTCGCAAGCGGATGCTGCGAGAGCGTCACCAGCACGCCATTCTCGCGCAGAATGCCCGCTTTTTCATGGGCGATCTCGGGAAGCGTATGCCCCAGGTAGTCCATGTGGTCCATCGCAATATCGGTAATGACCGACAGCAGCGGCTCTACCGAATTGGTGGCATCCAGCCGTCCGCCCAGCCCCACTTCGAGCACGGCCAGCTCCACATGCCGCTCCGCGAAATAGACAAACGCCATCGCCGTCAACAACTCAAAAAAACTCGGAGTGTGCGGCAGCGCCCCCTCGTCCACCAACCCTCGCGCGACCCCATCGACCCGCGCAAACACCCGCGCAAAATCCTGATCGGATATCTCGGCTATCTCGGCATTTGTTCTTGCTTTTCTTTCTGTCATTCCCGAAGGGAATCTGCTTTTCTCCGTGTGCCCCATCTCTGGATTTTGAGGCATGGGTTCCTCTATCTCCGAAACCCGAATCCGCTCGTTCACCCGCACCAGATGCGGCGACGTATACAGCGCGGTCCGCAATCCCGCTGCATGCGCGATACTCGCCAGCGTCGCCGCCGTCGAACCCTTGCCATTCGTCCCCGCAATCAGCACTGCCGGAAAACGCGACTGCGGATCGCCCAACGCCGCGAGCAGCGTGCGAATGTGATCGAGCGTAAATTTGCGAGGCTTTCCCTGGGCCGAAAGCTCCGGCCCCAACGCTCCAAGCCGAGCCAGCGCCTCCGCATAGGTCAGCGAATTGTCCGTCTGCATCACTTCGCCAGAGCCTCGAACCGCAAACCCGATTCTAAGTGAATCGCACCAGGTGCATTTACCCCTATCGCGCACCACTACAAATCTGTCATCTCGACCGAAGTGGAGAGACCCGCAACCAGGATCCCCTCAAAGGCGTGTGCCCCATTCATCGCGCTTTGCGACGAGTGGGTGCTCGAAGGGGCGTCAGCCTGCCGTAACCGCGCGGCACACATGACCACCTTTCCCCCGCAGCTTCAACCCATCGTTCCGCCCCGCAAACAATCTCGCCGTCATCGCTGGCCCATCGAGGTCTTCAACCACCCTCAACCCAGCTGCGGCAAGCTCTCCGCGCAACTCCTCCGGCATAAAGAACAGCCGAAACGGCTCCCCCGCCAATCGCACCCGGTCGGCCAGCGAGTCCCGCATCAACTTCTCCCTCGGCGGCAGCGCCGCCCTCGGCAGCGCGTAGTCGAAGACCACGCCACTCCGTCCGCCAAAACTCCCCAACAACATCCCAGTGGCCCGAAAGGCCTCGCGTGTCAGATACGGCACAACGCCCAGCCAAGCGGTCATCGTCGGAACGGCAAAATCAAATCCCGCAGCGTCCAACTCGTCGCGTATCGACATCCGCTCAAAGTCCACCGCCACAAACCGCACGCTCTCAGGCACGCCCAGCGCAGCCGCCGCCAGCCTCTCGCGCTTCCAGGCCTGGGTCGCCGGATGGTCCACCTCGAACACCCTCACATCCGCATAGGGATTGCGATACGCGAAAGTATCCAGCCCTGCTCCGAGCAGGAGATACTGCCGCACCCTATCGTCGCGATGCGCCGCCGCCAGCGCATCTTCCGCCAATCGCGCCCGCGCGACCACGAACGCCCGCAACGCCGCCGAAAACGGCCGCTGGTCTTTATCCGGCGTCCGAGCAAGCTCCTCGGCATACTCCGGCCCGAGAATCCGCACCGCCAACAAATCGTCGAAGACCAGCGGCCGCGCGTCATGCACCTGATGCGCCGCCCGTCGCAGCGCGACCCTCAGCGCCGTCCGCGATGCCTGCGCCTCAATCACGCCGCCCCAGGGCTTGAGTGCTCTCCCATCCACCCCAGCGTCTGCACCATGTAGCCCTTCAAATCCTTGCGCTGCACAATTGCATCCAGGAACCCGTGCTCGAGCAGAAACTCCGACCGCTGGAAGCCCGGCGGCAGCTTCTGCCGGATTGTCTGCTCGATCACCCGCGGCCCCGCAAATCCAATGAGCGCGCCCGGCTCGGCGATATTGAGGTCGCCCAGCATCGCGAAGCTCGCGGTGACGCCCCCGGTGGTCGGGTCGGTCATCAGCGAAATGTACGGAATCTTCGCGTCGTCCATCCGCGCCAGGCCCGAGGACACCTTCGCCAGTTGCATCAGCGACGCGATCCCTTCCATCATCCGCGCCCCGCCCGACGCCGCAACGATAATCAGCGGATGCCGCGTGGCCAGCGAGCGGTCGACGGCCCGTGCGATCGTCTCGCCCACCACAGACCCCATCGACCCGCCGATGAACCCATACTCCATCACCGACAGCACCACGTCATGCGGCCCCAGCTTGCCAATGGCGTTGATGATGGCGTCGTTGAGGCCGGTCTTCTTCCGCGCCTGCGCCAGCCGCCGCTTGTAGGGCTTCAGGTCGACGAACGTCAGCGGGTCGGTCGACAGCAGTTCCAGGTCGACCAGCTCATACCCCGGCTCCAGCAGGTTCTCGATCCGCGATCGTGCGTCGAACTTGAAGTGCTTGCCGCAGTTGGGGCAGACCTGAAGATTGACGTCGAGATCGGCCTTGAAGAGCACCTTCGCGCACTCGTCGCACTTGGTCCACAGGCCCTCGGTGCGCACTTCGTGGCCCTCCGACGGAACAATCTGATGGGTGTCGCGCTTGAACCAACTCATAGGCAGCTTACGGTCTCCCCCGCGAACGATGCGGGTCTTCGACATTGTATCGAAAGCCCCGCGAACTCGGACTATCTTGTTCCGCACTCCGCTGCCTACAATGCTGCCATGAAGGTTCCCGTCCCGCCTTACCACCAACATCAAGAACGCCACTCCGGCTCCGGCGAAGTCATCCGCGACATCGTCATCGGCCTGGCCGACGGCCTCACCGTCCCGTTCGCGCTGGCCGCCGGACTCTCCGGCGCGCTCCAGAACACGCACTTGGTGGTGCTCGCTGGTCTCGCCGAAATTGCCGCAGGCTCGATCGCCATGGGCCTGGGCGGCTATCTCGCCGCGCACGGCGAAGCCGAGCATTACGCCTCCGAGATGCTCCGCGAACAGCGCGAGATCGTCGACATGCCCGAGGACGAGGCCGAAGAGATCTACGAAGTCTTCACGCACTACGGTATCTCTCGCGCAGCCACCGCGCCGGTGCTTGCCGAACTCCAGCAGCAGCCCAAACAGTACGTCGACTTCATGATGCGTTTCGAGCTTGGCCTCGAAGCCCCCAACCCCAACCGCGCCTGGCGCTCCGCCCTCACGATTGCCGTGTCGTACATCGTCGGCGGAGCCGTCCCTCTCGCGCCATACATTCTGATGCCCCATTCCCCCCTAGGCGCGCTGAAAGTATCGGTCGCCGTCACGCTGCTGGCCCTCATCCTTTTCGGCGCGGCCAAAGGCAAAGCCCTCAAAACCGGCGTCTTAAAAAGCGCCATCCAAACCGCGCTGATTGGCGGCACTGCCGCAGCGGCAGCCTATGGCCTCGCCAAACTGCTCAGCGCCCACAACGTATAGTCCTCCAACTACTCCCCAGACCTGTCTTCTCGACTGGAGCGTAGCGCACTTTGCGAAGACGCAGTGGGGAGATCGCAGCATTTCCCTCGGCCCGGTAGCACCTTGCTCTCAGACCATCTATCCTTAGAACACTGTGAACGACCCGATAAAAATCCAACTTCCCGACGGCTCGATCCGCGAAGTCCCTCGCGGCACCACGCCGCTCGACATCGCCAACAGCATCTCCCCGCGCCTCGCCGCCGTAGTCGTGGTCGCGCGCGTGCG